>JBEQAF010000015.1:0-32374 GCA_041640455.1 bacterium | reverse complement strand
ATTATACAGCTACTTTCAGAAAACCTGAAATCTTAATCTAAAAAGTCATAGCCCCATACTTAAGTTATTTAACTTTTTAAGCATTATGAATAAAGAGTCGTAAGAGATAAGAGGTAAGTTGTGAGTCTTAAGAGGTGAGAGGAGAAGGTTAAGGAAAGATTTTGCCAAAAGCTTCTGAAGTGCAAGCCTTTTTTGACAGACGATGAGATACTTTGCCCAATTCTGGGACGAGTCGTCGTAACCCTTCCGCAGCGGAAGCCATTTTCGACTTGGTGATTGGGGTGAAGTCGTAACAAGCTTACCATATTTTTATAAATATTACATCCCAAGCTCCCTCACATTGTAGCTTCTATCTCCCTCATTTCATGATATATGCTCATAGGCTGTTTTTCTTTTACTTCTATAAGATCAAAAACTGGTCAATTTGTCTATACCTATCTGGTGTCTTCTTTATGTACAACTTGATTAAATCTGCTGAAATTTTTTACAGACTAATATATGTCTATATGAAATGACATGAATAAATGCCAAATTTTTTAATTGCTAAGCCTTCGCTTTATTTCAGCCTTACCCTCATTTTTTTTATCATAAACTCTGGATGATATGACTGTTTTGAAACTCTCAGATTCTCTTTGTCCAGATCCTGTTCAAAGTTTAGATACCTGTAACGAGTGGGTAGGGCTTCAGCAAAGCTATGAAATATGTACTGGTAGATCCCCTTGTATTTTGTTAGCCCCTTTGCAAAGTGAAATAAAAACATATCATTGCCTCTTTCTTCTCCTATTACAAATCCAGCTGGTTCATTATTCACATAGTAAATAAATCCACATATTACAAGCTCGTCATAAAGATCAAGGGCTTCCTGCATAGCATAATAGTCTGTATCTTCCTTTGACTGCCCCGACTCCTTCTGCCACTCTTCAAGAATATATCTTGCATCTTCCATTCTCTCCTTTACCAGAGCCCTTACCTCCGACCTGTACTCTCTCATAAAGAAATTGAGCAGATTTCGCTTGTTGTGAAGACTTTTTCCTGAATAGGTTTTTATCTTCTCGGTCAGATAAACATAATCTGAATCTCCATCTCGGAATTCAATCTCAATATTTTCAATGCCTGATAACCAGTTTTCATCTACAGGGAATATAAAATCTACTTCGCTTGCCAGCTCCTTTAAGAAGTCCCTTTGAATCTCGTTTAATCCCCTCGTTGGCATAAGATATTTAAAGCCATCATAGGTAACCCCTTTTATAAAAATATCCCCATCATTAATAACCTCATATCTGTGGACTTTTCTAAAAAGATACAGATTTGAAAAACTATACTCAGATATCATGGTTTTAACTGATTTCAGCCTTTCATATAATAGACCTTTGTGTGCCAGAGATAGCATCTCAACTTTCATATTATCTCCTTATCAATGCTTCTTAACTGAACAGCCTCAGCAATATGTTCTGTTTTTATCTCTTCTGACTGTTCCATATCTGCTATGGTACGGGCAAGCTTAAGTATTTTGTTATAAACTCTTGCAGAATATCTGAATTTTTGAGCAGATTTTTCCAGTAGAATAAGAGATTCGCTACTAAGTTTGCAGTATTTTTTTATCATCTGGTTTGTCATTCGACTGTTAAAAAAATTTGAATTGCCAAATCTTTTTTTCTGAATCTCCCTTGCTCTCAATACTCGCTCTCTCATCTCCCTGGAGCCTTCCTGCCTGATATCTTTTGATAGCTCTTTAATAGGTACCCGTGGCACCTCTATATGGATATCAATTCTGTCCAGTATGGGACCAGAAAGTTTCTTTCTGTACTTTAATACCTGAGAATAACTGCAGGTACAGGGCTTTACATCATCGCCATAATGACCGCAGGGACATGGATTCATGGCTGCAATTAGCAAAAAATCTGCAGGGAACTGAACAGTCATTGATGCCCTTGACACGGTTATCCTGCCTTCCTCAAGCGGCTGCCTCAGTGCTTCAATTACAGGTCTTTTAAACTCTGGAAACTCATCAAGAAAAAGGACACCATTATGAGCAAGAGATATCTCACCGGGTTTTGGATTTGTCCCCCCACCTACTATGGCAACCTCACTGGATGTGTGATGAGGAGTGCGGAATGGTCTGACAATAACCGGCTTATCATCTTCCAGCAATCCAGCAGCACTGTATATCATGGTGGTCTCCAGCGACTCCTGTATATTCATTGGTGGAAGTATGGTAGGGACTCTCATGGCAAGCATGGTTTTACCTGAGCCAGGCGGTCCTGTCATTAATAGATTATGTTTACCTGCTGAAGCAATCTCCAGCGCCCTTTTCGCAGTTAGCTGACCATAAACTTCTGAAAAATCAATGTTAAATTGGCTTTCATCGGTTGATTCTGTAGTCTTTACAAAAGAACTCAGACTCTTTTCCCCCTTTAAAAAGCCTGCTACTTCCAGCAGATGATTTACAGGATAAATGGGAATGTCTATAAAATGAGACACCTCATTTACATTCTCGGAAGGAATAATTATTCCGTCCAGATCAAGCTTCTTGGTTAAAAAGGCAGAAGAAAGGGCACCCTTTGTTCTTCTTATCCTGCCATCAAGAGAAAGCTCGCCAGCTATTAAGTATCTCTCAAGCCTCTCCCTGCTTATATTCAAGCTACTGGCTATCAGGGAAATTGCGATGGGCAGGTCAAAGGAAGTGCCTTCTTTTTTCAGGTCTGCAGGTGCTAAATTAATGGTTATTCGATGTTCAGGAAAAGGAAGTTTTGAATTTTTAATGGCAGATCTTATTCTTTCCTTGCTCTCCTTTACGGTACTTTCAGGCAGTCCTACAATATTAAAGGCTGGAAGCCCCAATGAGATATCACTTTCCACCTCAACAGGATGGGCTTCTATACCTATCAAGGTGTAGGTAAGTATTCGGTAAACCATTAACTATTACTCACTGCTGCCGTCTTCTACAGACTCACCGCTTTTATAGTCTTTCCTTTTAAGTTTTAGATAGCAGGAGCCGCATACTATCATTTCCTTCCCATCATCATTAAAATATTTAAAAGAGCCCTCTTTATCTTCCATCTTTTTCCCGCACACATTGCATTCTTTCATAAAGCCTCCTATTTTTGGTTCTATTTAAAGCTGTTTATAGTATAATATTTTATCAAAATTTTTAAAGAGGTGCTAATAGATGAAAGTTCCATTACTTGACCTGAAGGCTCAGTATGCAAAATTAAGGTGGGAGATTGAACCGGTTGTTAAGCAGATTATTGAAGAGCAGAGATTTATTCTCGGCAATGAGCTTAAAGAGTTTGAAATAAATGTTGCCAGATATACTGGCTCAAAACATGCTCTGGGGGTCTCTTCAGGGACTGACGCCATATTAATCTCTTTAATGGCACTGGGGGTAGGATTTGGAGACGCAGTTGCAACCACTACTTTTAGTTTTTTTGCCACAGCTGGCTGTATTGCCCGCGTTGGAGCAAAACCAATATTTGTTGATATAGAAGAAGACACTTATAATATGGATATGTCTGATTTAGAGGACAAGCTTAAAAAATATAATATCAAAGCAGTCATACCTGTTCATCTTTATGGGCAGGTAGCTGATATGGATGGGCTCCTGTCATTAAAAGAAAAGTATGGTTTTAAAATAATTGAAGACTCTGCTCAGTCTATCGGCGCTCAATACAAAAATGGTATTTCATCTGGAAACATGGGGGATACGGGGTGTTTCTCCTTTTTTCCCAGCAAAAATCTGGGTGGATTCGGTGATGGCGGGCTTGTCACCACCAACGACTCAGCGCTTTTCGAAAGACTTCATTGCCTGAGAAATCACGGTAGCAAGATTAAGTATTACCATGATTTTATAGGTGGTAACTTCAGGCTTGACAACCTTCAGGCTGCTGTGCTTGATATTAAGCTTAAATATATTGAAAGCTGGCATGAGGGGAGAAGAACTAACGCAAAAAAATATGAAAAGCTATTCACTGACAGGGGGCTAATTGAGTTTGTTACCCTGCCTGTAGCAAAATATAAGGACTCTGGAGTCAAGAACTATCATATTTACAATCAGTATGTAATAAGAGTTAAAGACAGAGATAGATTAAAAAACTATCTTACCGAGAATGGCATCGGCTGTGAGATTTATTATCCACTGCCCTTTCATCTTCAGAACTGCTTCTCCTATCTGGGCTACAAAAAAGGCGATTTTCCAAAGGCAGAAAAGGCTGCAGAAGATGTTCTGGCAATTCCAGTATATCCTGAGCTTACAGACTCTCAGATCGAATATGTAGTTGATACTATTGAAAAATTCTACAAAAAATGAACATCCTCATAGTTAAGATGAGTTCGTTAGGGGATGTGATCCACACACTCCCCTTTGTGAAGATATTAAAAAAGCATCTGTCTGACTCAAAAATAGACTGGCTCATAAATGAAAATTATGTTTCACTTGTAAAAGGTAATCCCTATTTATCGGAGGTTATACCTTTTGATAGAAAATGGCTCAGCTTTTCGGGATTTTTAAAAAACTTGCTTGTAATAAAAAGATGGGCAAATAATCTGAAAGAGAAAAGATACGATTTTGTTTTTGACCTTCAGGGGCTTTATAAAAGTATGCTGGTTCTTATGATGGCTCACGGTAAAAAAAATATTGGCTTTTCAAACCCGCGGGAGCCCGTATCATTTATTTACGACATAAAAATAGAGGGAGACTATAGCAAACATGCGGTATTAAGATATCTTTCGCTGCTAAAAGGCATTCATATAGACTATAGCGAAGAAGATATTGATTTTTATATCCCTTTATCAGATTTAGAGAAAGAACGGGTTGATAATATTATAAAATCTCAAAATCTTACAGATAAAAATTTTGCAGTGTTTGCACCTTTTTCCAGATGGCAAACCAAGATGTGGGGGATTAACAGATTTAAGAAACTTGCAGAGCTATTTGAAGATGCAGGTCTGCCCATTTTATTTTCCGGGGACAGAAAAGAAGAGCTTGGCTTTGAAACCCAAAGAAGCCTGGTAGGTATGCTTTCTGTGAATGAGCTCTATTATCTTATGAAAAAATCACTTTTTGTACTTACCTGCGACTCGGGGGCTATGCATATTGCATCCGCAGCAGGGACAAAGGTATTTGCCATATTTGGACCCACATCAGAAAAAAGAACTGGTCCTTTTATGAAGGGAGATAGCTGCAAAATTATCAGAAAAGATAATGTAGCCTGTGCCCCCTGTTTTAAAAGAAGTTGCGAGATAGGGTTAGTCTGTATGGATATGGAACCTGAAAGCCTATTTGAGATAATTAAATCTGAGATCGGACTATGAAACCAGTTCTGGTTATAGTTGGAAGACCAAATGTGGGCAAATCGAGCCTTTTTAACACCATTGTTGGCAAGAAAAAAGCCATAGTGGAGGATTACCCGGGCGTTACCAGAGACAGAAACTACGCAGATTTTGAATATGCAGGCAAAGCCTATACACTGATAGATACAGGTGGCTTTTTCATTCACTCTGAAGAGCCAATATTAAAGGAAATGAAAAAGCAGGTTACCCTTGCAATCGAAGAGGCTGATGGGATCATTGCCCTTTTTGACGGTAAGGAAGGATTAAATCCGCTTGATAAAGAGATAGTTAATTTTCTCCGAACATATAAAAAGCCAGTTTTCTATGTGATAAACAAGATTGATCATCAGTCTCATAAAGATAGGGTTCTGGATTTTTATGAGCTCGGCGTTGGTAAGATTTACAGCATTTCTGCGGAGCATCGACTTGGTGTTGATGAGCTTTTAGATGATATCTCCAAAGAGATAGTAAGCGAAAGTCCTTCAGAAAAGTCATACGATGCAAGAATTGCAGTGCTTGGAAAGCCTAATGTGGGAAAATCATCTCTAATAAACGCAATTTTGGGCTACGAAAGGGCAATAGTAAGCCATATTCCCGGAACAACCCGAGATGCCATAGATACGGAGATAACTTTAAATGATAAAACCTATCTTTTTATTGATACAGCCGGCATAAGGAAAAAGTCCAGAATATCATTGAAGCTTGAAAAGTTTTCTGTTATGGAAGCCATAAGAGCCCTTGACCGTGTAGATATTGCCCTTCTTGTGGTTGATGCATATGAGGGGGTATCAGAGCAGGAGCAGAAAATAGCTGAGCTTATTAAAGAGCGAGGAAAAGGATCAATAATAGTAATGAACAAGTGGGATAAAATAGAAAAAACCTCTGATACAAAGGATTTTTTTCTTGAAAGGGTTTCAAAGGAGCTCCCATTTATAGACTATTCACCAAAAGTTTTTGTCTCTGCCCTTGAAAAGACAGGCGTCAATAATATTTTTACAAAAATTGAGCTGGTGTCCAGAGCTCTAAAAACCCGAATATCTACAGGAGTTCTCAACAGGATAATTAATGAGCTTCAGGAACGCAACCCGCTTCCTGTTTATAAGGGCAGAAGGCTAAAAATTTATTACGGCACTCAACAGGATATCTGTCCTCCCTTTTTTGTTCTCTTTGCAAACTATCCTGAAGCCATACCTTCTACTGCAATAAAATATATTGAGCGCAGAATCCGCGAACATTATAGCTTTGTCGGTACACCCATAAAAATTATAGTCAGGAAAAAGAGGTAAGAACTATGGAAGTAAATCTGGATGGGAAGATTATAAATTTTGATAAAAAGATGACTGTAAGAGACCTGCTTAAACAGTTAAAATTAAATCCTGAGACATTCCTTGTTACTGTAAACGGTAATTTGGTAACCCCTGATGAGCAGATAGGTATTAATGATAGTGTAAAGATAATAAGGGTAGTTTCAGGCGGTTAATATTTATTCTGAATATCTGACTTGCCATACTTGCTATTCAGAAGATATCTTAAAGACCATCTTGTCAAACTCGGTGACAAGATCCACATAAGATATTTTAATATTTTTTACGGTATTAAGTTTCACCGGGGCAAAATTAATAATCCCCTCAATATTTGCGTCCTCTAAAACAGTCAATACTTCCTGGGCAGCGGTAGCCGGGGTAGTTATTATGGCAATTTTAACCGAATGTTTTGCTACTATTTCTTTTAGTTTTGAAAGCGGATATATGGGTGTGTTAAAGGGTCCTATCTTTGCCCCAAGCTTGGATGGGTCATTGTCAAAGGCAGCTACTATGTTGTAGCCCTGCGCCTTCAGATTGCCGTATGATACGATAGCCTGCCCGAGCTTTCCTGCGCCGATAATTATGAGATTCCACTGTTTATTTATCCCCAGAATCCTTTTAATATTATCTCTTAGATGAGTCACAAAATACCCCACCCCTCTGACTCCAAACTCTCCAAAATAGGTAAGGTCCTTTCTAATCTGGGCTGCGTTTAGTCCACTAATCTCTGAAAGTCTGGCGGAGGAAACCACTTCTACTCCATCTCTGCTTAGCTCGTTGAGAATTCTGTTATAGATAGATAGTCTTTTTATTGTAGCTTCTGGAATCTTGGGGAACTTTTTACGCTTCATAGAATAACGTTAAGGGGGGTTAAATCCCCCCTTATCTGAAATTAGAGTTTTAAGACTAACATTAATGAGATAACAAGTGAGTAGATAACTAAAGACTCAATCATAGCGAGACCGATGATCATAGGGGTAACGATCTTACCTGATGCAGCAGGATTTCTTGCAATACCATCAAGGGCTGTGGAAAGACCTTTTGCCTGTGATAATGCACCAAATGCAGCGGCAATTGCGATACCGAAACCAGCGGCAATAGCAATAGCTACTTTAACAGAATCTGAAAGACCGCCAGCTGCTGGGGCTCCTTCTGCTGCGAAGGCGAATGTAGCAAGAGTGAGAACAAGACCAGCTGTAAGAAATACCTTTTTCATTTTCCTTCCTCCTTTCTTTATTTATTTTCTCAATTAGTGCTCGCCGTGCTCGACTGCACCAGAGATGTAGGCCATTGAAAGTAAGCAAAAAACAAAGGTCTGAACAAAACAGACAAAAAGCCCTAATAACATTATTGGTACGGGCACAAAAAGCGGAACCAGACCTATAAATATGGCTGTCACAAGATGGTCGCCCATAATATTACCAAAAAGCCTGAGAGATAGAGAAAGAGGTCTTGCAAGATGCCCTATTATTTCGATGGGTATCATGAGAGGCGCCAGCCACCAGAAAGGTCCTGCAAAGTGCTTTAGATATGCCAGCCCATGCTCTTTTAAACCATGATAGTTATAAAGCAAAAATACAGTAATACCGCAAGCGGCAGTGGTATTTATGTTATCTGTTGGTGGATTAAAGCCAGGCACAAGCCCTGAAAGGTTTGAAAAAAGTATAAAGATGGCGGCTGATCCTATCAGATAAATGAACTTCCTTGCGTGATGTCCGAGGGAATCTTCCATGATCTTAAGAATACCCTCCACCAGAAGCTCGCAAAAATTCTTAAAGGTTAGGGTAGAATCAGGAATTGCTCCTTCTTCTGTATGTTTTAACCTTCTCGTACCGAGAATTACTATTAAGAAAATAATGGAAACAATTAAAATGGCATTTGAAACATGCGTTCCGCCATGGGGACCCAAGCTATGATCTTTTGCTATTGAGCTAAGCCCCGGTATGACCTGATCAAAAGTAAACGGTGTTGCAGAACCTGCCATTACTACCTCCCCCCAGAAAATTTAAAATAACCTGCAATACTCTGTGCAGTTACTGCAATTGGTAATATACTCAAACCAGAGAGAAAAATCAAGATATTTATTTTAGTTTTTAAGATAAAAAAAGTTATTAGCCCGAATATTATTATTATCTTCAATCCCCATTCAATTCCAGCTTTCTTGGTAAACTTTTTTTCATCTGCCAGTTTTTTTATCAGCCTCTTAAGCCACAAAAAATTCAGTATTGCAATAAGTCCACCAGAGAGATAGCTTATAAGATTACTATAGCTAAAAAACAATAGTAATATGATAATACTGCCCAAAATCAGGAAAAATATCATAAAAATTATGATAAAATCTATCACAGGCTCTTTCTCATTCTTCATCATTATTTCCTTTCTCCAGACTTTTTATCAGTTTTATAACATTTTTAATTCCTGCAATAAATCCAAAAACCAGAAAAAGCAGTGTAATATAGGGCGAATAGCGATCTTCAAAAATATACTTGTCTATTAGCCAGCCCATACCCACACCTATCATGGTGGCAACACCCATCTCTATCCCGATAGAGCTAAGATGCAGGTATTTTCTAAAATTTTTACCTTTAAGCATTTTTTTCGTTTTTTATTATATATCAGTTTTTAGAAATAATATAAGCCTTTAATTAGTCTGTTAAAATACCCCATCTTTTTTGATAAAATAGAGCTGTGGGCGCCAGCTACCTTAATCTCTCAGAGAAAGAGTTCAGAGATAAAATAGACAGGCTTTATAATCTTTTAACCCCCTGCAGACTCTGTCCTCATTGCTGCGGCTTAGACAGATTAAACAATGAAAGAGGTTACTGTAGAACTGGAAACAAACCTATGGTCTCCGGCTACACACCTCATCTCGGTGAGGAGCCGCCCATAACAGGATATAGAGGCTCGGGAACCATATTTTTTACTTATTGCAATCTACGATGTGTTTATTGTCAGAACTACACTATCAGCCAGCTGGGAGAAGGGGAAGAGATTGATATAGAAGAGCTTGTTAGGATTATGCTCCATTTGCAGTCTATGGGATGTCATAATATAAATCTGGTTACCCCAACCCATCAGATACCTTTTATTGTAGAGGCAGTATATCTGGCATCCCGGAGAGGGTTAAATCTGCCAGTAGTTTATAATTCGGGAGGGTTCGACTCTGTTGAAACCCTTAAGATTCTTGAAGGCATTATAGACATCTATATGCCCGATTTTAAGTACTGTGAAGATGAAATAGCAGAAAAGCTGTCGGGCTGTAAAAATTACGTGGAGGTTGCCAGGTCTGCACTAAAGGAGATGCACAGACAGGTTGGCGATCTTATGATAAATTCCAATGGTGTAGCTTATCGAGGATTGCTGGTACGCCATCTGGTACTTCCGGAAAATCTTGCCTGCACTGACAGAATTATTCAGTTTATCTCACAGGAGATATCAAAGCATACCTATCTAAATATTATGGATCAATATTATCCATGCTATAAAGCCAGAGAATATGAAACTTTATGCAGACGTATCTCTCAAAAAGAGCTAACTATAGCTATTGAATGGGCAAAGCAGGCAGGTCTTACAAGATTTATTTATTAAACCTATTTCTCTGGATATTTCATCTTTACATAATGGCAGTAGTCACACTTCTCAAGATTCTTTTCCCTCGCATGGCACTGGTCTGTAAAACAGCTAACCATTGACGGTCTGTTAGTTGAGTAGGCGCTAATATCATGAGCCACATTGGCATGGCATTCGTTACATTTCATATTGGTTTTTTTGCCATCCATGTGGGCATAATGATCCATCTTGATTATCTTTTTGTGCTTTACTTCCTTTGATGTTCTAATATTTTCGTGACAGGACTCACACTTTTTATTTATAAAATCAGGATCGCTATTAAAATGTTTGGCAATGCTAAATGCCGATTCGTCATGGCAGCTCACGCATTTTGAGTTCTTCAGATTATGGGCAAAGGAGCTTCTTACCAGAGATTTTTCTTTAAAATGACATAGTCCGCAGTAAAAATTGGAACTTATGGTCGTCCTGACCAGAAAACCAAAAGACAGAACAAGTATTATAACTGTAATAACCAATGGGAATTTATAACTATTCATCCAGCACTCCGTTATGCCTTTTTAATAGAAACTATTTTAATATCATATGCCGGGTAACCATAATTATCCCGGAATTTAAAAAGCCCACCGGTATTTATATCCTCCTCTTCCCACCAGATCTGTTTTACCTCTTTGTCGGATGTCTTTTCCTTCCTGTTTCTGTTTGTATATAAATTTATATCGGCTTTTGTTTTAAATCTCTTAAGTCCGAGAGTATTATCTGCTATACCTTCATAGATAAATACCTTTACTTTTATCTCACCCGCTTCGGTTTTTATAATTACCGAATCGCCTTTCTTAACCCCTATTTTTTCCGCAGTTCTTTTATTAACGAGAGCTCTGTTAAAATGTGCTGCTTCCTCAGCCCATCTGGCTCCCCTATTGTAAAAGGATATAATGCCGTCGTCGTATAGATAGAGACTAAGTTTGTCCTGGTCAGTTGAGCCCTCTACCCTTGTGGTTGAAGGATTAAGCTGACTTATCTTTAATCCCTTCGCAAGAGAAAGAATATAGCTTTTTCTTGACATTACTTTGGGCTCCAGCTGTACAACAATTTCTGAAATATCCTTTATTCCATAAGGTGTCTTAAAATTAAGTAGCTTCTGAAAAATTACTTCAATATTTTCCTTTTTTCTTAGTTCAACAGCCTCTGCTCCCCCTTCTATGGCGGGAGAGCTAACCAGCACAGAAAAGCCTCCTTTACCCCTCTTAAGATAGACTTCATCCTTTTCTACAAAAAAGGTAGCGGGAAGTATAATATCCGCATATTTACTTATTTCTGAATGATGGCTCCCTACAAATACGATGAAGGGTATTCTCTTTATTCTATCCTCGAAATCGGCTGACTGATTAATTATAAGCGGATCCAAGTTGTAGGCAAGATAGTTCGTCACAGGCTCACTTAAAATATTAAAAGCTTTAGAACTGATAACACTACTGTAAAAGTAGGTGCCGCCATCTTTGTTAACCGAATTAAGGTTTTTAGCTAAACTGATTACGGAATTTATGGCATTAATACCATCAAGCGATTCACCCATTGAAGGATCAAAGGCTACACAGATTTTTCTGGCAGTTTTTATCCTTTCTACAAGATTTTTAAGTCTACTCTGATCAATCAGCTGATAATCTGGCAGACTACCCTTTCCAATTGCCGCCTGTATAAGAGATACCATAATAGGAATGCTGGCTATTTTTACCGGATGCCATTCTTCACCAAAGGCTGTTCCTCTGGTGACCATGGGAGAAAAGCTTATAATCTTTTTACTGTGATTTATCAGATATTCTGATCCATCTATAAAATTGCCATAGTTTATGATATCTCCACCAAAATTAAGCACAAGGTCAGATTTTTCAATATCAAAATATACTCTATCTGCACCTGTAGCATTCTTTAAAAGCACCTCAGGATAAAAATTTATCTTTTTAGAAAGAGCACTTAAAAAGTATCTATCAGCTTCTCCATAGGAGAAAGCATCAATGTAAAACTTCTCACCAGCATACTTTTCTTTTAATACTTTTATAGCCTCATCGTAGTCTATGGGATTAAAACTAATCTTTCCCCTATCTCCTTTTCTTATAAGCGGTGTCTTAATCCTTTTTTCATTGTAAATAATGTTGTGATAGGTGAATATTTTGGGACATAGCCCTTTTTTATCCCCTGATGCAAAAAAGAAAACATTTTCCCTTTTTTTATAAACATCAAGCTTGCAGAAAGACTCACAGAGCGGACAGATGCTCTCTGTCTTCTCCAGCCTTTTTATCGGCAGGGGTTTCCAGAGATTATATGGATTTGACTCTTCAAGATTAAACGGAATGGCTACCCCTATCCCGTAAACGCCTGTAATTTTTAAAAAATCTCTTCTTTTAATCTCCATATAATCCTCTAAACTAAAGGTATGTGTTCTCCGCCCACAACAACATTATATCTCATCACAAATATTCCTATCATGATTATTACCGCCATTAATACATAAATCCAGTTCTTCCTGAGTCCTGGAATAGCAAACACAATCATTGGTATGATTTTTCCTATAAACACCTCAACAACAAGAAATGTAAATCCGAAAAATCCAGTGGTCATATGAATGGTTGCCTCAATCCCACCTTTATGCCCCATGTAATGGGTAAGCATATCACACACCACGAGAAAAAGATCAAAAATAATTATCCAGATAAGCATATTTCCCAGCGTAAAAAGCAGTTCCGAATTGATCTTTTTATCCTTTGAAAAAAAGTAGCCCTGAATGGCACATACTATCATCATCAAGGCTATACCGGATATCATGGCAGACACAAGAAAAAGTAGAGGCATAATTGGAGTCGCCCAGACCGCACGGGCTTTGGCTACAGCCAGAACCACACCAGTATATCCATGAACAAAGATAGCCGATGGAATACCAATAATTCCCATAATTTTAGCCATCTTTGCATTCTCTTTAAACATAAAGTATGCATAGATCACACATACTATGGGATAGATGGTTAAGAGAAAGGATCCCCATGATAAAGGTGAGGAGGGATTAATAAAAACAAACAAATGCCACGCCCTCATCGGATGTCCAGAATGTATAAGCAGAGCCAACGGCGCCATTATAAGTAGAATGGCTGCTAATACAACACCAGGTTTTGCCAGAGGCTTAAACTTTTCAAAGCCAAACACATATCTCAGAGAGGAAAGGATAAATGAACCTGCGCTTAGGCCCGTTAGATAAAAATATACGGCAATATATGTACCGAAGGTCTCCTGCATGGGAACGTTATAGGTTAAATTAATATCCATATCTCACTCCGGCATTCCCTTTTTATCTGCTAACTCACCATCAAGGTTTACATAAAATACATGGGGCAGATTGCCTGTATCTTCCTTCAGAACAGTAACTCTGTGCTTAGCCAGATACCTGCTTATCTCACTCTGCTTATCACTCAGATCCCCAAAAATCATAGCGCCATTTGGACAGCTTATTACACAGGCTGGTTTTTCTCCCTCTGTTACTCTATGCAGACAGAAATCGCACTTCTGCACAATACCTAAAAGCGGATTAACATGCCTCATCCCATAGGGACAGGCAGCCATACAATATCTGCAACCTATACATCTGTGAGGATCAACTATTACTATGCCGTCATCTCTCTTTATAGAAGCCTTCACCGGACACACAGTTACACAGGTAGGGTTATCACACTGGTTGCACAGAATGGGAAGATACACCCTCATTATGTCAGGATAATTACCTTTAACACCCTCTTTGACCCACATTCTCCAGATTGAGATAGGTACTTTATTTTCCAGCTTACAGGCAAGCTCACAGCTATGACAGCCTGTACATCTGGTGAGATCAATAATCATTCCATATCGTTTAATGGCTTTCATGTTCTTCCTTTGTCTCCTTTTGTCTTCCAGCCATATAACCTATTCCAGCACCGATAAAAACTATTCCACCAAAAATCAGACCAAAATTTATAAGATAGGTTAAAGTAGATAAATCCTTGCCATGAAAATCTGAGAAGAAAACCCCTGCCTCTTTTTTATGGCAGCTCATACAGTTAAGCTCTGATATTTTTTTACCATGAGCTGAATCTCCCTGATGGCAAGCCATACAGTTTTTTCTTGAATAATCAATAGAAGAATCACCCTTTTTGTGACCCCTTACCCTCAAAAGTGCCATCTTAGAAAACAAACCATCACCTGCTCCAGCTTCATAAGGATGGCATCTAACGCAGGTTTGGGGCAGATTAGATTTTGATACTGAAGAGTCTTTATCTGTCAGATTTGCATTATGGCTTTCATGACAGCCCGTGCAGTAAGGTGCGTTTTTCTTCTTTTCAAAGTAGGCTTTTCCATGTAAGCTTTCTTTAAAGTCCATGAAAACCCTTTTTTTATCATCCATCTTTATCCCTTTTGTTTTGAAAAGCTCCTTAATCCTTTCAGAATAAGCCTCAACATTAATATGACAGGATTCGCATCTTATTGAAGGCTCCTTAACAAAATGGGTTTTCTCCCCCGCATCCACATCATGGTGGCAGTCTACACAGTAAAAAACACCGTGCTTTGAGTTTAAAAATTTTTCATAGTCGAGGTGAATAGATTTTTCATTACCGTAATAGCCATAAGGGGTATATCTGATGTCCTTTGAATGGCACTCATCCATACATTTTTTATCCCTCTCCCTGTACTCAACAGCAGATACGCTACAGGCACATGATAGCAGAAGGGCTATTATATAAAAGAAAATCTGATTGTTTTTTTTGATATTTTTAAACATCACAGCGCCTCATGAATAATTTCTGCTATATCTTTAACAGCTATATCTTCTCTATTATGAGTTTTTGTGCCGTCAGTCATCATGGTAAGACAGAAGGGGCATGCCGTTGCTATGCCGTTTATATCCTTACCTTCGCTGCTCTCAAGAAGCTGTTTTACCCTCGTATCATTCATACGGGGCGCATGCTCTTCAAGAAACATGTTTCCGCCACCACCACCGCAACAGAAGCCTTTAATACCCCGCCTTTCAAACTCCACAAGCCTGTAACCTGATTTTTTTACAATCTCTCTCGGCTCATCATAAACATCATTGTATCTTGCCAGATAGCAGGAATCATGATAGGCAAAGCTGCCATCAAGTTTTTTCGTAAGCTCTATTTTTCCGCTCTTTATAAGCTCAAGCAGAAACTCCGTGTGGGATATAACTTCATAGCTACCGCCAATCTGAGTATAGTCTCTTTTTATGGTATTAAGGCAATGGGGACAGGAGGTAACTATCTTTTTGACACCATAATTGTTCATGGTCTCCACATTCTGCCTTGCCAGCATATCGTATAAATACTCGTTTCCAAGCTTCCTTGCCGGATCTCCGCAACAGGTCTCTTCCTCACCCATCAGCGCAAAGTTAAGTCCGGCTCGGTTAAAAATATCCACTATCTTTTTAACCACCTTTGTATATCGATCATCAAAGGCACCCGCACATCCTGGCCAGAAAAGAAAATCAATAGCTTTTGGATCTTCCAGCTCAGCCAGAAACTTAACATTTAGCTCTTTTGTCCATTCTGCCCTTGTAGAAGCAGGCATACCCCAGGGATTGCCATTTCTCTCAAGATTTTTAAATAACAGCTGAGCCTCAGGGCTAATTGTCCCCTCCATAAGCACCAGATATCTTTTTATTTCCATCATCTTATCAAGATGTTCAATACCGGCAGGACAGTTCTCCTGACATGCCCTACAGGTAGTGCATGAGAATATCACATGATCTGTAATATCCTCATTTACCAGAGCCGCATCTCTGTCCTTGTCTGATTTATAAAGAACCGTTTTCAGATCCTGTATAACCTTTTTGGGCGACAGCGGCTTCTCTGTCAGAAAGGCTGGGCAGTTCTCCTGACATCTGCCGCATCTCACACAGGTATCAAGGTCCATCAGATCTTTCCAGTTGAGATCAGAGATCTTGTTGGCTCCAAACTCTTCAGCGTTGTCAAGATCATACAGTTTATAGGCTCCCTTAGGTAAAGGGCTTTTAAAAATATAGCTTAAAGGGATCAGAAATATGTGAATAGCTTTGGAAAAAGGTATATAGGCTATAAAACCAAGAACCAGGAAAAAATGTATTCTCCAGAAAAACTGAGATAGAAAAGGATAAAGCTCTTCTTTTGTGGGTATGAAAACAGAAAAAACGGCACCGGCTGGGGCAAAAATTAGCTTTTCTCTGAATACTTTCAGCCTTACAGCCTCTGTCAGGAATCCGGTTAAAAATATCAGTATCAGCCAGCCAAGAAGTATAAAGTCTTCCCTTTTATTATCAAACCCTCTGTCTTTTTCAGTAAGTCTTCTGTAATAAAAATAAATAAGCCCAATGAAACCTATGGTGGCTGTTATATCCAGGAGTATTGACTGGATATTTGCCACAATCTCAGGCAGAGTAACTGGAAGATGAAATATGACTATTAAAAATATTGCAAGAGCAAAAATATAGAATACAAAAAGATGAAAAAAACCCATCTTTCTTTCTCGTAAAACGTCGTTATGAGAAAAGACTCTTTCAAACCCCTGAAAAACACGTTCATAAAGATTGTCAGATCTATTGTCAGCAAGCCCTCTTTTCCACCTCTCTGCCTTTTGAATAAAGCCAGCTATAAAAATGGCAAATGATAGAAAAATCAGCAATAAATCAATAGAGTTTAGCATTATTAACCTACCAAGCTAAATTTGTGAAAACATTAACATAATATTTCGGATACGTCAACTAAAAAATTATATTTTATTTATAAATCAGAACCTTCCACCGAGCTTAATCCCGAGCCTCTGATTTGAAAGGTCTACAGGCCCTAAAAAAGTGTTTGTTTTTTCAACAAACTGATAAACATACTCCACACTTACAAAGGCATCTACCCCCGATGATGAGGGGAAAAGAAATTTAATCTCTCCCTTAAGCTGAGCACCAAACAAAACATTATCTTTGGAAGATATATCCTTATCTGCTGTCTCATTTCTCTGACTATAACTGAGATAATTCATGCTAAGTCCACCGCCGAATCCAAGCTCTATATCTTTGAGCTGGTAATATCCCTTAACATTAAACTCAATGGGATAGTAATCTATGCTCTGGCTATAAACATTGGGGGATATTTCATAGATCTGATTTTCAATATTAGCAGCTCCAAGTAACAGGGAGTAGCCATAATAAATATTTCTGCTTCCGATCTCGAGGGCAAGAAGTGGCTTTGTCTCATTCATATCTTTAAACCTTATCCCTTCAAAGCCTATACTCATCTCTCCTGATATGGGCTTCCATTCATAGGCAAAACTAACTGCGGCTGAGCTTATTATTACCATCAAGGTAAGAAAAAATAGTTTCAGGTATCTCATTGAGCCCCCAAACTCAACATAAAATAATTTTAACCTATCAGTTTTTTTATTCAATGAAAAGTAAAAAGTGATAGAATATGTTTTTTATGAAAGGCTATTTACTTAATACTATCACTGTTTTATTCGGAAGCCTGATTGGAGTGTATGTGGGCAAAAGGATCAGTGATCAGATAAAGGAATCGGTATTTAATGCCCTTGGACTTATAACCATATTTATAGGTATTAAAATGGCACTTCAGGGGAAGGATATAATTATTATAGTGCTTTCTGTTGTTCTGGGTACCCTTGCAGGGGCACTAATAGGTCTTGAAGACAATGTAAGTATTGTGGTTGATAGGGTTAAGAGCAGATATTTTCCTGAAGATAGCAATAGTCAGGGGTTTATTGTTGCTACCACACTGTTCTGTGTTGGTTCAATGACCATTATAGGTTCATTAAAAGACGGACTCTATAACGACCCTACGCTTATACAGACTAAGTCAGTCATGGATGGCTTTGCCTCCATCATACTTACTGCTCGATATGGAATATCTGTTGCATTTTCAGCTCTTTCGGTATTTGTTATACAGGGGGGAATAACTATACTATCAAAATATCTACCTCTTTTTTCAGACCGATTCATTCATAACCTTGATGGAGTTGGAGGGATTCTAATTCTTTCCATAGGTTTTAACCTGCTCAATATTACAACTATAAAAACACTTGATCTGCTTCCATCAATTATAATTCTGCCTGTGATGTTATGGTTACTTTAGGGAATATAAATTATCTAAACTGTATACCTATCCACGGCGCCATCCTCGAAAAGCTTATTCCATTTAAAGGGAGACTAATTGATGGAACACCAGCTTATCTTAATAGCCTGCTGGAACAGGGGAGGCTTACCGTTTCTCCCTCTTCCTCTTTTGAGCTTACCAAGGGCTACAGGATACTTAGGGGGCTTTCCATCTCCTCCGATAGTGAGGTTAAAAGTATCATTCTACTAACAAAAAAGCCATTACCTGATATTAAAAGAGGAAGATTTTTTGTAACTTCCCATTCAAAAACCTCTGCTATGCTTATCAGGGTAATTATGAGAGAGTTCTATCAATCGGAGATTGATTATCAAAGCTTCAATCCTTCAGAAAATTCTGTTGAAAGGCTTCTTGCTGAAGGAGACGGCGTTCTTTATATAGGAGATGATGCATTAAAAATAGTTTCCCAGCCTTACATTATTCAGAATGATCTTGGAAAGATCTGGAACAGCTTTACAGGTCTCCCCTTTACCTTTGCACTCTGGCAGGTTTCAAAGACCGAACAAAACAAAGAACACATTAAATACATTCACAACTGCCTAAGGGAGTCCTATAATTTTTTTCTCCATCACAGAGAGCTTATGGCTGAAAGATTTTCAAAAAAAATGGGGTTTGATAGGGACTTTATTCTTAAATACTGGGATTATCTCTCATATGAGCTAACAGAAAAACACATAATCAGTCTTAAGCTATTTTTTCAATTTCTTAAAAAACATAAAATCATAAATGCTGAGCCTGAGATAGCGTTTTTTGAATAAACCTAAATAAGCGATATAAAGCTTATATTTCTTCCAGAATTTTGCCTATCACGCCTGTATGAATAAAAAAGCTCTTTCTCGCAATGAGTGCATAGCTCAGATATCTCCATATTCTCTGACTTAATACCATAGCCTTCCAGCATATGGGCATTAATCCCTTTAAGATCCATCAGAAATTTTTCGCCCTTACATTTATAAAAAAAGTCGTTTTTTCTCTTCCCCAAAAAGCCAAAATGTTCATAAACATCTTTGCCAACCTCATAACATTTCTGATTGATGGCAGGTCCTATGAATGCAAAGAGACTTTCAATATCCGAATCAAACTCCTGTTCAAGCTTTTTGAGTACCTTTTTAACGATCTTCAGCGCCGTACCTCTCCAGCCCGCATGTATTGCAACAGCCACATTATTCTTTTCATCATAAAGGAAAATGGGCACACAGTCTGCTGTCTTTATTGCCAGTCCTATACCTTTGATATTAGTTATAATTGCGTCGGCTGTGGGAAAGGACGGTTTTTTGTTACTCTTTATCACTATGCCATCGCTGTGAATCTGGTTCATAAAGGTAAGAGTTCTGCTGTCCACTGGAAAATGAGAGGCTACTCTGGTTAAAACATAATGAGGAGGAGGTGCGGGATACTGGCTTTCTTTTTCTGCTGCTTCGATCCCTAATTCCTTTGAAAGAAAGAAAATTTTTGCATTTTTAAAATCCCTATCAGGAGTGAGATAGGAATAATCGTTTTTATTTATCAGTTGCATCTTTTCTCCAGATAGTTAATAAGATTTTTCATATCCTCTCTAATCTCAGCCTTAAACTCCATCTTTTTATTTTCCACAGGATGAATAAAGCTCAGCCTGTATGCCAATAAAACCTGCCCATCAATGTCATTTATAAGCTTAAGCAGTTCCTTATCCTTAATATGGGCACCAAAATTTTTTTTGCCGTAAATATTATCCCCCACTATTGGATGTTTTATGTGACTTAAGTGTACCCTAATCTGATGGGTCCTTCCAGTTTTTATCATCACCTCCACAAGACTAATCTGTCCATCGGTTTTTAATACCTTATAATGACTTACTGCCTCTTTACCCTCCTGTCTGACAGAGAACTTTTTTCTGTCCTTTTCACTTCTTCCAATCTTTGTAACAATAGCTCCCTCTGTCATTTCCGGACATCCGTAAACTATTGCAAGATAGCTCTTTTCAATCTCTCTATGAGCAAACTGCCTCTGAAGATTACCATAGCTTTCCTCATCTTTGGCTACTACCAGAAGTCCTGCCGTGTCTTTATCAATTCTGTGAACAATGCCAGGTCTTAGCTCTCCGCCTATCCCTTTTAGATCCTTACAATGATTAATTATAGCATTAACAAGGGTATCGTCTTTATGTCCCTTTGCTGGATGAACAACCATCCCTTTGTCTTTATCAATCACCATTATATGGCTATCTTCATAGACTATTTTTAGAGGATACTCGAGGGGTTTAAGATCTATCTCTTGTGGCTCGCTATCAATAAATCCTGTAATCCTATCACCCTTATTTAATTCTGCTGAAGGCTTAAAAATCTTGCCATTTAGTAAAATTTTTCCTTCTCTGATAAACTGCTGAACTTTAGATCTTGATATATTCAACTGACAGGAAAGGTAAAGGTCGGCTCTCTTGTGGCTCCCCTCAACCTCTATATCTATCACCATATTTTTGAGTTAAATCTGCCTGACTGCTTGAATATTACATCAATAATAGCTTTATTAAACACATCTTTTGAAATTTCTGGCGGCACCTTACTTTCAAAGAGCTTTCTGCCTTCTTCCAGCTCACTATTTAAGATTTCAAAAAGGTTATCATCCTCTATACCTTTTTTAACCTTCTCCTGATTATAGAGCAGAATATCAGAAAGTATAGCCTTTGCTAGTCTATATGCCTGTTCATAATTTTGAACTTGTGCCATCAATCCCCCTTAAATCCTTATTGCAAGATAAAAGGTCTGATTACCTCTCTGCAAAAAGAGATTTATAATACTACCCTTTCTCAGTTTTTTGACTATCTGATTAAAATCATTTACTGACTTTATAACCTTCTGATTAATAGTAAATATAATGTCGTTTTCCTGTATACCTGCGCTATCAGCCGGCGAGTTAGGCTCCACATCGGTAACAACCACACCGGATTTATAAAAGGCATTTTTCTTCTCGGATGGCAACATCTCTCTAACCTTTATTCCAAGAATATTTTTAGCAACCTCTGCTTTTTCAATCTTTTCATCATCGGGCATCTTTTCCGTCTTAACATTAATGATTCTCTCCTTACCTTCTCTGATGACCTTAAGCTCAAGATTTGAGCCAACTGGCACAGATATTACTATCTTCTGTAGATCTGAAGGGTCTTCAAGCTTTCTACCGTTACATTCAATTATCACATCTCCTTCTTTGAGCCCTGCCTTTTCTGCAGGAGAGTTTTCATAAACTCTGTTCACAAGAACACCTTCTTTTATCTTAATATTCATTGACTCAGCAAGCTCAGGGGTAAGCTTCTGAATCCCCACACCAAGCCAGCTACGCTCTATCTTACCTTTTTCAATAATCTGGTTTATTATATTTTTAGCCATATTAATAGGAATGGCAAAACCTATTCCCTGCCCTGCAGCAATAATCGCTGTGTTTATGCCAATAACCTCTCCGTAAATATTAAGCAATGGACCACCTGAATTGCCTGGATTAATTGATGCATCGGTCTGAATGAAATCCTCATAGGTCTCTATACCCAGATTACTTCTGCCTGTTGCGCTAATAACCCCCATTGTTAGTGTGCCGTTTAATCCAAAGGGATTTCCTACCGCTATTGCCCACTGTCCAATTTTTAATCTATCACTATTTCCAAGCTTAAGAGTGGGCAGGTTTTCGGCAGATATTTTTATTACTGCAATATCGGTTTTGGGATCACGCCCCACAATCTTTGCCTTAAAAACCCTTTTATCATTAAGTTTCACAGTAATCTCATCAGCATTTCTCACCACATGGTCATTGGTAACAATGTAACCATCCTTTGAAATTATAAACCCTGAGCCAAGACTGGTTGATTTATACTCTCTCTCACGTGGGATCAGGTCATTGAAAAAATCTTCAAAAAACTCTCTGAAAAGAGGATTATCGTCAAAGGGTGAACTGAATGGTCTTACCTTAACCTTCTGATCAGTTGAAATATTTACCACACCTGGAAGAGCTACCTCAGCAACCTTTTCAAAGGCTTCCTGGAGGTTGAGAATCTGCGGTGAAGGAGTTATGGGCTGTTTGTCTGTCTCTTCAATAATCTTTCCTTTGCTGCCAAACAGAAAATTTTTAATATCAGACAGACTGTAGTCTTTGCAGCCAGAGAAAAATAAAAGCGCAATAAAAAGACAGAATACCCTCTTACTCATAATAAAAATATTTTTACATTCTTAGGATTAAAAAAGCAATTAGATTTTGATAATCTGAAATGGGGAAAAAGTAAAGGAAGTGAAAAAAATGATGATCCTAGGGGGACTCGAACCCCCGTTTCTGCCGTGAGAGGGCAGCGTCCTGGGCCGCTAGACGATAGGACCGATAGCGATTTAAGCTGGGAGACTAGGATTTGAACCTAGATTCGCGGAGTCAGAGTCCGCTGTCCTGCCGTTAGACGATCTCCCAATTAGACTTTATATTTTAGCATTCCGATTTATTTTTTCAATAATTTTTTAGATACCGCCATCGTTTATTTAAGTTATTGTTCTATCAAGCTTTTACAATGTATTTTATGATCACAAAACCTAAAACCAGCAATATGAAAAACAAAACTGTCAGAATATTTAAATATTTCTGCAGGAAGGGTTTAACACGTTCCCCAAAAAAGTAGATAGCAAAGCCTACAAGAAAAAATCTCATAGCCCGCCCTACTGCGGAGGCTATTATAAAATTAAAAATATTGAGCCTTACAGCACCAGCTGTGATTGTTATCAGCTTGTATGGAATGGGAGTAAATGCAGCGGTAAAGACTATCCACACATCCTTTTCAGCATACATTCTTTTCACAACCTCATACTGTGCTTCCAGCTTATACAGGTTTATTATAGGCCAGCCGATAAAATCCATCAGATAGACCCCGATTATGTATCCCAGAACTCCTCCAAGAGTGGATGCTATAGTTGATAGCAGCGCATACCATAGTGCTTTTTTAGGTTTTATAAACGATAACGCCATCTGAAGCAGATCCGGCGGGATGGGAAAAAAAGATGATTCAGTAAAGGAGTTTAAAAAAAGTACCCAGTTGGCATGTTTTTTTTCAGCATAATGCAAAATTTTTTCTTTAAGTCTATCAAACATTTTTTTGTCTCTTAACTATTTTTTTGATCAGATCAAACTTATAAATCTCATAAATAAGCATAGCTATTAAGAATCCGAACCCTAACCAGAACAAAATTATTCCGTTCCTGTAGCTATCCGACTGATATCTGAATTCTATTTTGTGCTTTCCTGCAGGAACAAAAACAGCCCTTAATGCATTGTAGGCTCTCAAGAGTTCAACTCTGCTGCCATCAATATATGCTTTCCAGGCAGGATACCAGTTTTCGCTGAATATTAGCAGAGCGTTGCCGTCAGTTTCCGTTTACATTTCAATATGATTGGGGGTGTATTTTATAAACTCAATCTTTTCATGAGCACCTTTCTGCAAAGGAAGTGGATTTTTTGGCTTCTCATTGAGAACTGCCATGTCCCTTAGTCTGAAGTTGGGCTGTGCAATTATTGCCAATCCTTTGTCATCACTATCCACTACACCGTAATTATAAACAAAGAAAGCTCTTCCAAAGTCTTTTTTGTTTCTATATACAACAACAGGCTTTTCGCCTTTTAGTGCAATAGAATACGCAGTGGTTTCATAAACCTTTTCATATTTTTCTTTAAGCAGAGGGCTCCCATCAATCAATCTTGTCAGCGGGTCATTGGGATCTAAAAGAAGATATTTGATATTTAAAAGACTATCCACATCATTTGAAAAGTTCACAAGCGAGTAAAGATCCTCAAAAAACTTCAACGGTGTGGGATGATAACCCTCAATATTGGATATCCCAAAAACTACCCATTTATTATTTACCTCATCGATGGTGCTTTTTATTCGGAAATAGGATTTATCCTCATTAAGAAATCTTACCAGATTATCCTCACCCATAAACTGCTTAACATTCTCTTCTTTTGGAATAGTAATAATAAATTTGTTATTTAATGTCCAGAGATCCAAAGATATGGCAAGGGGAATTATTAAATAAAATATCTTCAGTGGCAACCATTTTTTAATAAGAAGATAGATGAAAACAGAAGTAGCGATCAAAGCACCTACAAGATAATAAAGATTATACATAAAAAGGGCATATCTTTGAAAAACATCCTGATATATCCCCCATAGCATCTCTCTTACAAGCTCAAAGCTAATCAGAAACTCAATGCTCTCTCTTTCAAAAAAACTACCCCATAAGGCGATTATCCCGAGCACAATTGCTATTACAGATATTGTGTAAAAAAACTTCTTTACCAGCCCGTTCTGACCTTGCTTTACAAAATTTTCCAGATAATTAACACCAAAGCCACAAAGTGCACCAAATGAAAAGTAGCTTGTCATTATATAAACCAGCGGAATCCTGAAATTTCTAAATCCAGGCATTTTATACAGAATATCAAAAAGGACTGTATACTTACCAAGAGATAAGAGAATCGAAGTAATCCCCAGTATAACAATAAGCTTAACTTCTGTCTGTTTAAAATATTTTATCGCACCCAGTATGGCAAGGATAAATACAAAAATACCCACATACTCCAGACTGAGCCTTAGCTCAAATCTGCCACGATAATAGGGGATATCTTCAACTTCCTTAAGCACTCCTCCGTATGGTTTTCCCATACCAAAGGGATATCTCATAAAAAGCCCCAGAAGGTCTTCAGGTGGTTGGGAAAAGGAGGTGACAAAAAAATACTTCATCTGGTCAGGAGATACATTTGGCATCGCCGCCTGATCCATCTGAGAGACCTCTCCCTGAGAACCTCTGTGGGTATATTGTCTGAACTCCATTCTTGTCAAAAGCTGATCCGCATTTAATGCTGCTGCCATTGCAAAAAGAACACCTGAAAGAACAACAAACTTTGCCAGTCTTTTAAAATCCTTTTTCTCCACATAATCAAAGATAATCTTGAAAAATAGATAAACTACAAGAGAAACACAAAGCAGGAAGAATATTTGAATGTGTAAAGTCATGTTTCGAGCAAGCAAAAAACCTGCTATAAGAAAAAGCAGAATTGAGTGTTTTTCTTTTTCAAAGGCATATTTTAGACAAAGCAAAATAAGCGGCATCATCCCTATAACCGACACCTTCCCAACATGGTGTCCCGGATAAAAAAGCGAAACAAAGCCTGTGCAGGATAAAAATGCTATGCCACCCACAAAGGAAGCAAAGTAGGACAGCCCCAGGCTTCTCAGATACAAAAACATAAAAAAACCGAAAAGGGCAAACCAGTAAATCATTCCATATTCATCGGTAAAAAACTTATCCAGATAGCTGGGAAGCACAAAAAAAGGATATGCAACAACTCCCCACACTCTGTCCAGAAGCTGCTTACTTCCTATGAAGCCTGCCTGAGTGGGCATGCCACCAAGTATTTCATTCATCCAGAAAGGAAACTCACTTTTTGTCTCTTTTTCCTTAACCGCCTCTGCAAAAACCTGCCCCTGAACCTGCTTATCGGTAGCAAAAACATTATGATTGGGGGTAAGAAGCTTATAGAAAAAAATGTGACATATTAAAAGAAAAGCTAAATATACAAAAAAATATTTTTTGGCAAGATTCATTTACACTCCTGATGTGTTAGTTAGTTTTTTAACTGCTTCTTTTAATCTGTTTTTTTCATTGTCCCAGTTATAATCTGATAAAAATTTCTTTATGTTTCCTTTATAATAATTCATGTTTTCTCTTATTCTTCTCACAGCATCTGTTATTTCTTGAGCACGCTTTACGCCATCTTTACTACATATTACTATACCGATCTTGTACTTTTCTATAATTTTCTTTAGATTGACCTGACAGGTACATATAACGGGAAGTCCTAACTGAGTATAATCATAGATTTTATTAGGCTCACAGTTTATAAATTTAAGCTCGTATTGCCTTAAGCAATAGTTTTATTCTCACACAATTTTATACTTCGAGATATCTTTCCATTACTTTCTAAATGCAATTTACCTTGTTTTTTGCGATTTGTTTAAAGTTTTTAAATCAATCAGAAGGTTAGATAAATTTTAAGCATTAAGGCATTAGCTTTTCGTATTATGATTTTTAGCTAAGTTATTTAGATTTGATATTGACAATATATTCTAATATAGCTCTTGGAAATAGCTTTATCATAATAATTCTAAAAATGTGCTTTAATTTTTTATATAAAAAAACCAATTTATTTTTAAATGCATTGTTATTTTGTATCACAATTCTTTCATATTCTGAAATCACAGTAAAATAATTAACATAGCTAGCTCCACCAGCTCTCATATACGTAAAAATTTGCGGAATATATATAAAATCTATCCCCTTTTTATATAAGTAATAGAAAAAATCATAATCAGCTGCGAATTTGTAGTTCAAAGAGAACTTTCTTGATTTATATAAAAATGAACTAACAAAAGAGCTCTGATGACTAAATATCATACCAAAATTTATATTTTTAAAAGGATATGCTTTTAATTTTTGTTGAAATTTATGATAAATAATTAAAGTATCACCATAAATAACACCATGAAACTTACCGATATTCTGAAAAACTACCTTTAATATTTCATTATTATAAAAGCCATCTCCCACGTTAATGAAATTTATCCAAGCACCACTTGCTAAATCAATTCCTTTATTCATCCCATCATAAATCCCTTTATCCTTTTCACTTACCCAATAATCTATGGCATGGTCGTATCTTTTTATAGTCTCCAGTGTACCATCTGTGCTTCCACCGTCTATGATTATATATTCGACATTGTCATATGTCTGGGTTAAGACGCTGAGGATCGTTTCTTCGAGATATTTTTCATCATTGAAAACGACGGTTATTACTGAGATTAAAGGCTTACCTTCATATGACTTTTTAAAATAGCCTTTTGTGCGGAGGCCACCTTCGCCTTGCCTGCCTTCTCCAGGAGGCATAAATAGCAAAGTCTCAAACTTATCCTCTGGCTTATTAATAATCTCTGGCTTTTCCCTCGTCACACACCTTGTGGTGCTAAATCTTTCATCTAAACAAAACATTTTTAGCCTCTAAAAGTCAAATCTCTCACAATAAACATTACCTGCTTTTTTGAATAAATAAAATTTGATGATACGATAAAAATGGTATTAACATGAAAAACTAAAAATACTTTGTGTCAGACTTAAAGAAGAAGATTGCCATATTAGACATTTTTTAAAGTCAATAACATATATTCTATTCTCAAAAATGGCATATCATTAGCCTTAAACGCTAATACTTCCAACATTTCATCTTTATTGCATAATTAGTAAAAATAGTATCGAGCGTTTCTAATATGTCATTCTTGGATAATTGTTTAAGCCTTTGTTTCCCCTTTTCAATTAAATCAATTCTTAAATTTCCAGATTCCAAAAGATCTTTTAATTGCTTTGCTAAACTTCCTGGATCGTTTAAATCGCAAAGCAATGCGGCATCTCCAACCTGTTCCCTAAGTCCTTTTAAATCTGAATAAATAACCGGAGTGCCTATAGCAAAGGCTTCAAGTGGAGGTATATTAGTTGGACCGAAATATGTTGGCATGACAAGTGCTAAAGAATTCTTATAAAGTGAATAAATTTCTTCGTTTGGTGCAAATCCAATATATTTTATTAGATCATCCACTCCTTTTTCTTTTGCATATTTCAATACATAATTAAGATTACCTTTATCTGAACCACTAAATATACCAAAAAGCGTAATACCCCAAGATCTCAGTATAGCTAATGCATCTATAATATAAACATGATTTTTATGAGACCAAAATTGTGCAGGATAATAAATATATTCTCCATTGATTTTATACTTTGTTTTTACTTCAACTTCGTTTTTTATGTGAGTATTCACCGAAGGTTCAAATGGAGCTACAAAAACTCTCTCTTCATCAATATTATATCTTCTGATGATATTCTCTTTGCCAAGTTCACTATCTACTAATATAGCAACAGCTTTTTTTAAAGCTTTAATATATAGCTCTTCTCTTAATTCAAACTCTCTATAAAAGTTCACTTCTGGAAACTCAAGAAAATCTCTATGACATAAATCCCATACAGTAAGGATATAATTATGCTCAATTAAATCGAGTGAAAGTCCCAATGGTGATAAAAAATAAACTAGGTCTATATTGTAATCTGTAAGTTTCTTTTCGAATTTAGTTTTTAATTTTAATCGTTTTGTAAATCGAAAAAACCAGGGTTGTCTATGTAACAACCTAAAAGCTTTACTAAAAATATTCTCTTTTACTAAGATCGTTTTTATTTTATATCTTTCTAAAGCCTTTATGTTTAATTTATTAAATAAAAAAGCTATTATCTCGTATTTTTCTAAATTAACAAGTTTTGTTATTACTGATAGCTGTTGTTGATAGCCACCTCCACCTTCTAAATTACCTTCAAAGACAACAGCTATCTTCAATTTTTTACTACCCATACCACATTCCAACTACTAAAATCAGGAATTTTATCAGTCAGCCATTCATATTTACCTACTATTTCAAATCCAATACTACTGCAGAAAAGTTCAAGCTCTGTATCAAAAAAATATCTCATTTTATGAACTTCTGTTGTTTCTATTATTTCATTTGTTTTTTTATTTTCTATGAATATATCATATTGTACCTCAACAATATTTTCTCTGCCATTTAAAAAGGGCTCGGCTATTCTTGTTACTTTAATACTTTCATTTTCTAATCGTTTAATTCTTATAGTCGGTAAATCTGTTAGAACTGCTGGTCCGTACCAAAAATCAAAGATAAAGATGCCTCCCTTCTCTAAGTGTCTTTTTGATACATCAAAGGCTTTTATGACTTCATCATTTGAATTTTGATAACTCATGACATGAAAGAGCGATATAACCGCATCAAATTTTTTTTCAAGTTGTAAATCTTGAATTGTTGAATGGGTAAATATAAGTTTATCTTCTTTACCTTTTCTTCTTATTTCTGCAACCTTAAGCATATCTTCGCTACGGTCTACACCATGAACAATATAACCTTTATTACAAAATAGTTCAGCATGTCTTCCTGTTCCACACCCCAGATCAATTATGGTTTTTACATCTTTTTTAAACGATTTTATTAGTCCGTCCACATACTCTACTTCTCCGATATAATCCTTATCTCTATAAAGTAAATCATAATATTGTGAATACAAATTCCCAAACTGATTCATTCTAAAACCTCATGCATAATTTTTGATACCTTAACTATCTGATCTTCTGTTATTGCAAGCCCGCTTGGTATATAGAAACCTCTTTCATATAGTTTTGTCGAGTTTGGATATTCTTCTTCAGTAAATAGTACCATTTTTTTGAATACTGGTTGTTTATGCATCGGATAAAAAAAGGGTCTGGTACCAACACTCCGCAATCCAAGCTCCCTCATAACCCCTTTTGCTGTTTTTTGATAGTCATCTTTTAAGGTAATAGCAAATACCCAGTATATATTTTCTGCATATGGTGTTTGTTTTATTGGTAGATTAATAGATTTTATATCCCTTAGTAATTCTTGATATAAATTCCCCATCCAACGCTTTTTTGCTATAAACTCCTCAATACGCTCAAGCTGGGCTACTCCAATTGCCGCCTGTATGTTGGTCATCCTAAGATTCCAGCCAAGCTCCTCATGGATAAAACGTTGCTCTGGATTTGTAGAAAAACATAGATTTCTCAGACTTTTACATCTTTCAAAAAGATTTTCATCATCCATTAGTACCATACCACCTTCTCCAGTGGTAATATGCTTATTTGAGTAAAAACTAAAAACACTTATATCACCAAAACTTCCACATTTTTTCCCTTTATATGTTTGACCATGCATCTCAGCTGCATCTTCTATAATCTTTAGTCTATATTTTTTTGCGAGATCTATAACTGGGTCCATATCTACTGGAAGTCCATAAGTATGGACAACCATTATGGCTCTGGTATCTTTTGTAATTTTTGATTCTATTTCATTTACATTCATGTTAAAAGTATAGTAGTCACTATCCACAAGAACTGGTTTTGCTCCAGCTTTTACCACTGCCTGGGCACAAGAAATTATGGTAAAACTCGGCATAATAACTTCATCACCTTCTTTAATATCTAAAGCTTTTACTGCAAGCTCAAGTGCAGCCGTACCATTAGTTACAGCAACAGCGTATTTACGCCCAACATAATTTGCCATCCCCTCTTCAAACTTTTTTACATACGCCCCATCGCTTCCTATCCAACCTGTTTCTATACACTCAAGGAGATATTTCTTTTCGTTCCCGTTAAGTAAGGGTTCATTTATTGGAATCATTTGTTTATCCTCAATCTTTCTTTTTGTGTGGCTCAAATCTTGTTTTATCTATCTCTCCTGCATAAGGTCCCTGCTTAACCTCAATAATTTCTGATTCCTCCAGCATCTCAAAACCATGCCCACCATGGGCAAGCAAAATTACATCCCCAGCTTCAAGAATTGCACTTTCAACATAATTCTTTTCCTCATCATAAAAATCTACCTTTACTTTGCCACTTTTTATAAAAAGTACCTCTTGGGTATACTGCACTTCTCTAATAACCGGATTATGAACATGAGGAGGTATAACATAATTTTTGGGACGCTTTATATAAGCAAGCTGTTGCGAAAATTCATTGGGAGTAAAAAACTCAATCCCTTCCTTTTGAAAATTTCGCCTAATTATAATTGAAAGTAGTTTCGAATTGTGGTTTATGTGCTGAATCACTTATCCCTCCAGAATAATTTTAATATTTTTTTTCCTATTTTTGACTTAAATCTTTTAAAAAAGCTACGTTTCATAGACAAAAAAAATTTCTCCATCTTTTTTCTTGCTTCAAGATTTTCTTTAATTTCAATCTTATTTGACCTACATCCCATTTTTTAGAACAACAAAACACAAATATAGTTAATAAACGGAGTATTAACTATGAAACAGTCAATGTATCCTGTTGAAAAAATTATGTAGTTCCTTTCATAATTAGAAATTCAAAGGCATCCCTAAAATGAGGCTAAACCCTTAAGAAGATGAAAAGCTTAAGATTCAAAAGAATCCTTAATAAGGTCTTCAGCCATTATATTTAAGTCGTTATTCCAAATATTTGGATGCAAAATTAAAAAGAAACTATATTGTTCATATTTATTCTGTTCCAAAAATGGGGGCATATCAGTATTTAAAATTTATCACATCAAATCCAAATTTACGGGAATAAGTATTCTCAGCAATTTCACACACGACTCCTTTGATATATTTACTGTTTTTTTTAATAAAGTCTTCAATATAGACTCTATCAATTGGAGTTCCTCTATCAAATCCAAAAACTTTTGAGACTGGTTCTAATGTTCTTAGATTATGCCAGTTTGGTCTTTTTAATAGACGTGTTAGAAACTTTTTCATACTAGCTTTATCTCCTAAAAAATTTATTTTCCATTATTAATACAAGTAAAATTTTATAAAATTTAAAAATTTTAATAGTTTTTCTTGTATTTTATTTTCATTAATATTATTTGGAAAATTAATTTTGCATTATTTATCAAAGCTAAATTATAAACCTTTATCTCGATCCCACTTCACAAAATGTAAAAAATACAGGCTTGTCATTGGATTTTATTCGAGGACAGTGAACTACCAAATTTTTTTAATATTGTTTCTACTCCATTGATAATTTTAATAATCATAATACCAAACAGTTTGAAATTATACTATTTTATTGTAAATATCCATGTCATGCCTTTTGCTAAATGCATCCACCAGACTATCTGGATCTAAATTTATTATATTTTTTGGGAATTTATATAGATCAAAAAAAAGAAAAGAGAACCCATAAAGCAACTCCCCAAGGTTCAATGCTTCATCTTTGGGTACCTTTCGAACCCCATCGTCTGATTGCTTATAGAAATGAAAATTATTATAAAATATCTCATTCTGTTTATTTATATTAATTGATTTAAACCAATCGCTGTCAAAACCACAAATATAGATT
>JBEQAF010000014.1:0-33533 GCA_041640455.1 bacterium | reverse complement strand
TTTGCGTTATCTTCAATACCGACACATCTTTTTTCTACCTTGGCGCAGGCAAACAAAAACACCCCTATAAATAATAAGGATAGGTATTTTTTCATAGATTCCTCCTTTTTATTTTAAGAACTCGGTACCTTCTTTCAGCTTCTGGAATGCACCCTTCTCGATAGCCTTTTCAACCAGCATACCAAGCTTAAGATTCTTCATGGTCTTCTCTTCGCTTACAGCCCAGGCACTGTTTTCCGTAACCTGGTTTGTTACGGTCAGCTCAGCAACTTTATACTTGGAAAGCTTCTTTTCACCGGTAACAGGATCTTCTATGGTCTCAAAGGTATAGGCATAAAATTTATCACCCTGCTTAACACCCTGGGAATGCCCCACATTTAAAAGAGCTGCCTTTTTCCCGCCTCTCAACTGTTGAATATATGCTCTCAAGGGGAACATTTTTACCAGCTCATACTGACTTCTCATAATGGCTTCTTTCAGTGCAGCCTGCGCAAGCCCGAGGAAGAACTCCGGTCTGGTTTCAGCCTTATTTCCATCGGCAGTCTCTACGGCTGTAAAGGATTTTGAAAACTCAACCTTGCCAGTCTCCACACTTATAACCTTGATTGTAGTGTCAATATCAACCCTCCATCTCGGAGTTGCCTGTTGTTGTTTCCCTGTGTATGCGCTTAACAGGGCGGTGCCTAAGCTGCCACCGGTTGAAATACCGTATTCCATTTTCACATTATTAACACTTCCGGTAACTATATGAGTTAGCCCGGCTAGCTGACCTAATTTTACCATTGTGTTTTCGTCTATCATTCCTGATGCCTGAAGCTTCTGCTCATCAAATATCTTTGAAAGAGAATCTCTTGAATACACCTTTACTCCACCAAGGCTAATAAGTACCTCCTCAGAAACCTGCGCAGCCACACCGCCTATTTTTGGGATTACCTCAGTCTGGGTTACAGAAAAGTTACCTTCAGTTTTTGATTTACCTGCTTCAGCATAGCCCACTCCAATAGCTCCAGGTGTTGCCACTATTCCTGCTGCACCGCCTTTTACATAGGCGCTTCTTTGCTCATAGCTTCCAATGGTTGATCTGGAAGGTCCTATGCCTGTTCTGTTTTCAAACTCTATGACACCCACATTCCAGTCCTTACCAACATATACGTCCTTGGGAAGTTTTTCGACCTTTTCCTTATCTTCCGGCATTACTTGCAAGGATGCAACATCAAGGGTAGGTGCACAGCTTACAAGTAGCATTAAAAGGACCGATAAAATAAAAAATCTTTTCAACATGATAAAACCCCTCCTTAAATTAATATTCATAGATTAACTAAATCACAACTTGATGGGTTTGTCAATGTTGCGGAATAATTTTTTATTTTTCGATAAAATCACATTTGAAAGGCGGTTTGACTGCGGGATCCAGGTTTTTAATTCTGTTAAGATTATCAAATATATGATCCCTGATCTCTTCCTTGTTTTTATCCCTAATTTTTAAAATGCTCATCTCTAATGAAATTCTTTTTGGTATGGTAACAACATCTGAACCCTTAAACTCCTTAAAGTCTGACTCTCCCTCACTTCCCACCATTTTAAGGCTTATATTTCTCTTATCATCAAAGCCAGCCAGAACAAAATATACCCTTAAGAGCTCTTCCGATATATCTTTTTTGTAATTATGGACAAAATTTAGATACTGTTTAGTCCCGAACTTTAAAAGATAGGCTGTTAAATATTCTATGCTTGTTTCTTCAAGATTATTTGCCGAGCTTATAAGCCCTTCTACAATGTAAGCTCCATAGCCAAGCCCTGCAGTTGCTATAATAAAATTTTTGCCTCTAAATAGCTTCTTTATCCCCGGAGAGCTGAGTCTGATCCTTTCTAACTATGTTGCTATCGGTTACAATTATGGCAAAATCTTCTCTTTTAAAAGCTACTATCTGTGACAGAGCTATTCCCCAGTTTAATTGACTTTTAAACTGCTTAAAGTAACCAGCTCTACTTTACTTTCTATTTCCGGAAGCATTTCCTTTAGTACCTTAATGGTCTCTTTATGGGGATGCCCTATGGCTACTGCATAGCCTTTATTCATGGCATCATCCAGAGCTTTTAATAACTGCTCCCTAATCTTTTCCTCATTCACTTCATGGTCAAGAAAAATATCTCTTTTATAACTTTTTATCCCCATATCTTTTGCCACATTATAGGCAACACTTTGAGCCGAAGTTCTGCTATCAAGGAAAAACAGATTTCTGCCCTTTATCTTTTCCAGCAATACTCTCATTTTAATTTCGTTCTCTGTAAATTTAGACCCCATATGGTTATTGACGCCCTTTATATTAGGAACGGAACTTATAAATTTCTCAATCTTTTTTGAAATCTCCGCATCAGACATTGCTGTGGTGATTAAATTTTCTGACTTGCCATATTTATCTGCATCCCTTGGCTCCAGCGGAATATGTAGCATTATCTCTTTGTTATTTTCATTTGCAAGCTCTGCAAAATATCTCGAATATGGGAGATCAGGCAAAATTGAGTAGGTAAGCCCCTTTATTTTAAAAAGCTCTTCTCCCAGCTCCTTTGAGTAACCGATATCATCAATAACTATGGCAAGCTTTGGTTTCTCAGTTAGCAGTCCTTTTGATTGCAGATTAATCTTAACTGATAGTGTCTCGTTATCTTTTTGAAATAACACTATCTCCTTTGATCTGATAGCTTTAATATTATTTTCTTTAGCTATTGGATTTTCGTTTAGTAGCTTTTCAATCTGACTATTTTCAGTTTCAATTATTATCTCTTCTTTATTCTTTTGGACCCTGACTATCTGTTCCTTTTCAAATTGAGCCAATATTTTTAGAACTATTGATTTAAGAGGCTCTTCAATTTTTTCTGATTCCTTTTTAAAAAAAGGTATTTCAGATAGTTTTGAGCTTTCTCTGTCATATCTGTAATAAAAAACCCCTGCCGCTAATACGGCAAGGGCTATAAAAAAGACTATTTTACTTTTCATAGCTACTTTCTATTCTTAAAGATATCCCAGCTTTTTATTAGTTCCACAGCCTTTTTTACCATCTCATCTTCTTCTGGAGATTTTGGTATTCTCATCGGATGGGGATCTTTTTTCTGATCTTTAACATCTTTATCTTCCTTAACATCTTTCTGATCCTCCTCTTTATCAGCTCCGGACAGATGTTTGGGTAAATCTTTCTCCTTTATCATATGAATAGAACCATCTTTAAACTCAATATCCGGCGTAATACCTTTTGCCTGAATAAGCTTTCCGCTGGGTGTGTAATACCTTGCAGTTGTAAGCCTTAATGATGAGCCATCTTCCAGCGGATAAATGGTTTGTACAGAAGCCTTTCCAAAGGTCTGAGTCCCAAGAATAACTGCTATTTTGTGATCCTGCAAGGCTCCAGCTACGATCTCAGAAGCGCTTGCACTACCTCCATTTACCAGACAGATTATCGGATAGTCGCCACCAATTTTCTCCTTATTTGTAGCCATAAACTTGGCGCCCTTGCCTGCCCTATCCTTTGTGTAGACAATTATCCCTTCTTTAACAAACTCGTCAGCCAGTTTAACTGCCTGATCCAGTAGTCCGCCGGGATTATTCCTCAGATCAAGAATCAGCCCCTTTATCTCTATCTTGCTCTTAAGATCTTCCATAGCTTTTCTGAAATCGTTGGTAGTCTGCTCCTGAAACTGGGTCACCCTAACATAGGCAAACTTATTTTCCAGCGGTTGATATTTTACTGTTTTAATTTTTATAATATCCCGGATCAGAGTAATCTCTTTAAGCTCCTTAAACCCCTCTCTCATGATGTGAATGGTAACCGAAGTTTTTGGTTCACCTCTTAAAAGCTTAACAGCATCCTGAACATTCATTCCCTTGGTGAGCTTCCCGTCAATTTTAATAATCTGATCATTGGCAAGGATTCCTGCCCTCGCTGCCGGTGTATCATCAATAGGTGCCACTACTGTCAGCACTCCGTCTCTAACTGTAATCTCAATTCCAATGCCACCAAACTGCCCTTTTGTCTCCACCTCCATCTCTTTGGTAGCTTCCGGCTCCATAAATCCCGAATGGGCATCGAGGTTCTCAAGCATGCCTTTTATAGCATTGTAAATCAACTTCTTTGATGTAGATTCCTCAGGTTCCACATAATTTGCCTTAACTATCTGAAAGGCTTGAGAAAAGATTTTGAAATACTTCATATCTTCTTCTGGGAAGATATTTGACACCTTTGAAAATGCAAAAACACCATATCCAACAGAAAAGATAATCAAAACTACCGCAAACCCGATTTTAATGCCTCTTTTCACTTAAAAACCTCCCTCTCATCATATAATTCAATTATACACCTTTGAAAGAAAATTAAAAGATGGAAAAAAGACATTATGGTTTAATGAAAAAATAACGGTGCTAATATTTTGAAAAGATAACAGAAACTATTAGCTACAGAGCTAACAGATTAAGTCAGCCCTATAGCATAATTTTTAAAAAACTACTTTTTCTTGTTGCTTTTTGGTGTTTCTTTTTTATTATCTCCTGGCTGTTCGGCTGGAGCTGGCTGGGGTGGATTAAAGGCATTCTGCCTTTCAAGGGTAAGATTTTTCTTTGTTGCTGTTTCCACAATGCTTCCTGAAACTATGTATTTAGCCTTGCTATCCATATAAAAAACTATATGTTGTCTATCCAGTTTAAGAACTACCTCAATAAGCCCCGGAACCTCGTTCAGTTTTCGTACTTCAACTACCTCAAACTCGACGGGGAGGATCTGTTTTATAGAGCTTTTTGCCTCCTCTTTTGATGGTGTTTTGCTGCACGCAACAATTAAAACCATTAGAATAACAAATGCAAGATGCCTGATTTTCATATATCCTCCGTAATTTTTGGTCATAAAAAAGGTGACAGACCTTGTGCCTGTCACCTGTGAGCTAAATTAAGACTTGTTAGCTATTTTCTTCGACGCAAAATTATAAATAATCCAAAAATTAACATCAACCCAAAAGTTTTATCTGCATACTTTATGGTGTAGACTAAAGGTGTCAGAAGAATCCTAACAAAAACTTTGAGCCCTTCATGTTCTCTTATAAAGTCTGCAATGGGTGGTGAGTTTTTGTAGTAAAACTCAACAAACGCGCGGCCAATTATAGTGGTGAGCAGATATTTATCTCTAAACTCTCTCAAAACTACAACATGAGGATCCAGATAGCTACCATAAGCGGCAGTAGCAATAAAACAGGCGCTTTTGGCAGGCTCCACGTTAACTGTAGTGCCACCTGTTGTTGTCCCGCCAGTAGTACCACCTGTAGTACCACCCGTTGTACCTCCGGTATTGCCACTTCCAGTAGTAGCCTCTATTGCATAGCCCTGTAGTGATACAAATTTAGTACCAACATCTGTATAAATCCAAAATTGATCCGAATTGCTACCCGTAACAATAGGCTTATAAATTATATCCAGTGTATAGCTTCCGCCGACTTCAAGCGCAAAGTTGGCAGTTGGTGCGTTGCGAATTATGAATACGGGGTTAGTGGGAGATGATATGCTTGTAATAGTAAGTCGAGTTTTTCCTGTGTTAGAAATCACAACGCTTTGTTTAGCAGATTCAGTATTTACAATTACGTCTCCAAAATTTACACTGGTGGGTGTGACAGAGAATGTCTCGGCTCCCTCGCCTCTCAAACTTATAACCTTCTTCCCACCATCGGTATCTATCTCAATGCTACCTGTATACTGATTTATATTCGACGGACTAAATTTAAACGTCAATGTAGCACTACCTCCAGCAGCTACAGTAGTCGCACTTAAACTATCTAAACTAAACCCCGCTGGAAATGAAACCGGCTTTATTATCGTCATCAACGCATCCCCATCATTGTAGATCGTCAGCGTCTTTGTACTATCCTGTCCAACTACCACACTGCCAAAATCTATCGCATCCTGATCTGTCCTCAATACCGGCGCAATAAATCTACCACTTATCGTCAGTGTCTTGTTTAGCGACGGATAGGTCGTCGTTATCGTTAGCGACCCGTCTATCACCTTCCTCGTATCCGACGTTACGCTTATGGTAAATGTGTATCTGTCCCCAGGATTTAGATTGACAGGACTAAAGCTACCAAAACTAAATTTTATCTCCTGATTGGTCGAAGATATACCTGTTAGCTCGTATGGCACACTCCCCGTATTCTCTATGCTTATCGATACCTCCGCCGTTGATTTAACAGCTACATCACCAAAGTTAATCGATGTAATGGATGCGCCTGATGTATTTTTCACCGCTATACTAGTACCCGCCGCCTCTCCCCTCAATGATATGCTCATATTGGGTGTTACTGGATCATCTGTGTTAATGGTAAATGTATTAGTGTATACTCCAACCCCTGTAGGCGTATAGCTAACTATTATGTCCTGCGTAGCATTCGGCACTAACTGAATGGATGTCACACCCTTGATACTCAAGACAAATGGACCACCATGTAAATTGTCTGCAGTATCCACTCCAGTTATGGTTAGTACACTGTTGCCCACATTCTTCACCGTTATCGTCCTTGCCCACGTTAAGCCTACCCCAACTCTACCAAAGTCTACACTCGTTACACTATACTCCGCCCTGCCTCCTGCTCCTTTGCCGGTTACAGTTGCCTTTTTTTCTCCAGCGCTGGAAAGCACTAAAAGTTCAGCTTCATAGCTTCCTCTTGCCTGGGGCATAAAATTAACCGTGATTTCAACATTGCTATTAGCCGGTATAGTAAATGGCAATGTAAGTGTACCTAAATCTATACCAAAGGAGTTCTCCGCATCTCCTACCTCATCACCGGTATATTTCAGCGTGTTAAAGAAAATTCTTGTAACTTCAAGGGCTTCATCACCTAAATTGTATATTTTAACTATCTTTGAGGCTGGGGTAGCAGGTTTTGCCTGAATATCTCCCATCTCAAATTTATCCCACATGGCAAGGGTCGGTCCCAACGTTCCTTTTCCAGTAACTGGAATATTAACAGTAGGTATTATCTGAGAATCTGTTGTAATAATAATATTCCCTGTAATAGTGCCAGTATTAACCGGTGAGAAGCTAACATTGTAATTTATCTCTTCCCCAGGCAGAAGCGTCTTTGGTAAGGTCGTACCATCAACTGGTGTGACTGTAAATCCTTCTGGCACAGAAATATTTGTAATTTTGTAGCTTGTGCTTGATGTGTTTGTAAGTTTTAATGGCAAAACTTTTTCAGTATTGATTCTCACATTACCAAAGTCAATGCTGTTGGGATAGACTGTAAGCACTGGTGCTTTTGCAACACCTCTTACAGGTACAGTCACAGAAGTATTGATAGCATCGCTGCTATTAATTGTAAAACTTCCAGTATAGCTACCTTCTGCAGTAGGATCAAACTTAACTATCAACGGGAATGTAGATCCTGAAAGTAGTGTCATCGTACCACCTGTGGGATATACAAGAGAAAATGGTGCATTTAGATTTGTAATCGAATCAATAGTTAAGGGCTTACTGCCCATATTTTTTACAATTACAGTAAAGGTGTTGTTACTATTAGTTCCAACAGTACCAAAATCTACCTGAGAAGGTGTAACCTCAATTAATCCTTCTGTAGCACCTATCCCTTTTTCTAAAGCTTCTGCAGTAAAATCTACCGAATATGGTGCTGAAAGATGATTGAAAATAAATCTAATTGTTGTATTGAAAAGCCCTACTTCAGTAGGTTTGAAGTATATATAAACTAGCAGTTTCTCACCCGGCTTGATAACTTTGCTGGGCGCAAATGTAATGGATGTTGAGTCTGGGTCTTCGTCAAGCTTAAGGGGACCTTGTTCATTATAATCTGCCCTTTCAAGATTAATATCCTTAAGCCCTGTATTTTCAATTACATAGAGGTAAGTTGTTGCGCTACCCACCTCGACCTTACCTAAGTTTATGTATCTATTTGCTGAAAAAGAGAATTCATTTCCTGATGCACTACCTGTTAAATTTACAGTCTGATTACCGTTGATTGCATTAGTTGTAATTGTAAAGTTGCTTGTATAGTTGCCCTCGATAGTGGGATTAAAAGTTACAAGAATGTTAAATGAAGCGCCTGGTAATATGGTTATTGGATTTGCTCCGCTTGCTGGTTTGCCTATATAATTAATACTATATGCCGAATTGGATGGCGTTGATATACCAGTTATATCAAATGACTGATTACCTGTATTTTGAACAACAACAGTTTTTGTTATAGAATCGCCGGTCGTAATCACTCCCCAGTCAAGCTGTGTAGGAGTAAGAATTATATTCCCTCCTGAAACAGTTCCCTGAGATGTGGCTGTGCCAGAAAAGTTCACGTTTGATGTTTGAGTTAAATTGTGTTCAAATAGTATTTTTAAATCAGAGGAAAAGTTACCTGCCTGAGATGGTGCAAACCTTACCTGTAATACAAGAGAGTTTCCAGCCGGTAGCGTCAGCGGTGTTTGAGGTAGATTAAGGATGGTAAAAGGTGCCTGAGGTATATCAAAATTAAGTATCTTTACATCTATCTGACCGCTATTCTGAATCACGAAACTTTTTGTTTCTGTTGAACCTGCTCCTATGCTGCTAAACGTAACACTACCTGGAACTGTCACCGTAGGCGTGGCGGCAATACCCTGTAGCTGAACTATAGGATTACCATTGGATGCGTCTGAATTAACAGTCAGACTATTTGAATAGGTACCATCAGCGGTCGGAGCAAACTTAAGAGTTACAGTATAGGTACTACCAGGCAGAAGCGATATTGGAAATATAGGCGGGAACACATAGCTAAACGGGGCTGAAGGATTTGTTATACCAGTTACTGTTAATATTGAGTTACCAGAGTTTTTAATGGTAAGTGCCATTGTCTTTGTCGAGTTTGTAGCAATAGTCCCAAAATCAAGGGCTGAAGGGTCTGGTATCATCTGTATCTTTGGTGTGGCACCCTGACCGGTTAATGTAATTGTCTGTGTTCCACCATCGCTCTGGATCGTTAAAGAACCTGTATACGTTAACATGTCGCTCGGAGAAAATCTTACGGTAACTGTTTTACTTGCTCCAGGTGATATAGGCGCTGTTGCACTTACTGGAATACTAAAAGCGGGACCGTTTAATGTGTATGAAAGGCTTGTAATATCAGAATTACCGTTGTTTGTGATTGTTATGTTTAAGTCTTTGGTACCGGTTATAAGCTGGGTGCCAAAATCAAGGGCTGTTGTATTTACAGACATTAGTGGAGCAACTCCGTTACCAGTAATGCTTATGGTCTGAGATAAACCTGCCACGTCAGTCTGAATGTCAAGCTGAGCGGTAAAATTTCCCGCCTGATTGGGCTGGAAAGTTACTTGAACTGTAATGGACGTGCCAGGATTGAGTAGCCCAGATGTGGTACCTGATATAGTGTATGGCGCTTGAGCTCCCGTAATATTTGTAATATTGTAAGGTTGGTTACCGCTATTGGTAATTTTAAAGGAAATTACTTTAGAGTTCCCCACCTTAACATCACCAAAATCTATATTATTTTTGTCAACAGAAATATCTGGCTTGACAGCACTTCCTTGCAGATTAACCGTAGCATTTCCCCCATCTGAAATTATCGTAAATGAGGAGGTAAAACTCCCTTCCTGTTTGGGTGCAAATTTAACTGTAAGAGTGGTTTCTGCTCCTGGAACAAGATCTAAATAACTACCATCATTCTGTGCTGCAAGCTGGGAAGGTAATGACTGATGCTGGAAGGTAGTGGCACTAAAGTTACCAAACGTTGGAGGAGAAACGTAATCAACTCTTAAGGTTGTGTCTCCAACATTTTTTATCTTAAACGACTGGGTGGCAAACTGTCCTTTTGTTACCGTACCAAAGTCAAGTAATGGCGGGGAGAAGGGCGTATTATCCGTTTTTAACAAAAATAGTGCAGGATTACCTAAACTAAATCTCTGCCCATATACGTCAGATCCATATGTATTATAGTTTCTTGCATCCTTCCAGACCGCCAGAAACTGATTGTATTCATTGCTATATGCAATTGTAGGTAAAAGCTGGTTGCCTGCAGATGTGGAAATAGCATAATTGTTACCCCTCAGAGATCCTTCAAGATCTACATACTGACCGAAAATATCTAAATTTTCCTGAGATATGTTCCCGTTCCTGCCATCCTGCCATATTACGAAAAATCGCTGATTTACACTGTCATAAGTAACATATGGCCTTGATTGATTGCTGTTTTTAACATTATCATCCTGATTCCCATCGCCATCCGTATCCTGATAGCTAATAAGGAAATTGTTTTTATATAAACCACCACCGGAAAACATAAGCTGTCCATAAATCTTGGTTTTGCCAGATTCGTTATTTTCATCTTCTCGCATATCTTCCCATACTATGAGAAATCTTTTTGTGAGCGGATCAAAAGATACGGCAGGATAGTAAGAGGCAACGCCACTTAAATCAATCTTTTTTGTCTGAATAGAGCTAAGACAAACATCCTGGCGATAATTTGCATAGATATGATTTAAACCGTCATCATAGTTGGATGTAGAAAAAGTTGATGTTACAGCGTCCCAGAAATTACAAACATTGTCATTTCCATAATCGTTGCACGTGTTTGCCATTACTCCTTTGTGACGAACACCTTCAAAGGTAGATATTGTCTCAGGTGATGTGGTATCAGATGCCACATCAATATTATTAATATCTGTGAAATACTCATAGGTATATTCTTCTGTAAGAGCTGTGTTGGAGGCTGTAATTAGCCTGTTTAGCCTGTTCAGATTATTCCTCAACACATCTGCGCCTGTTATATTCAGGCAGCTTTTCTGCTCACTTAGAGTATTTCCATCAATATCCAGATATGCAGCTGAACGTTTATCACCAAAAACCCATGTAACAGGTGTATGTCCAAAAGCAAGCTCTGATGATACATTTAATCTATCTCTCACATCTATCCAGTATATATGGAATTGGTCTTTAACCTGGTCAAAGCTTATCTTGGGAAGCTGTCTTGAGCTAAGTCTTGTGCCATACTGTGTAAAGGTTATCTGCCTTGATGAATCAGCATAGTAATTATAATTGATAGTAGCAGTTGCACCCGCTGGAAAGGCGGTCTGAAAGGTAATAGAAAAGCTACCTGAGCTGTAGTTAATAGTGCCAGTACCATCTCCAGCAATTTTTCCGTCACCCGTATCATAGGCATATTTGCCACCGCCAGATAAAGTAAAGCTGCCAGGCACTACCGGGATTTCACCAGTTGTAACACTTCCTGAAAGGGTTGTAATACCACTTAAATTACTAAATGTTTTTGAGGTACCTGATATTTTTCTGTTAATTCTGTAGCTTACGAGGATTCTTGAATATCTTGAAGGAGCTGAGGTAAAGTCTGCACCGGTAATGACACCTGTCGTATAGTTAATTGTACCACTGCCAATAATTCCAAAGCCATTATCTGTGATGGTTTGAGTTCCATCACTGATTGTTACTGAGCCTGGAACTATAGGCTTGTAACTCAATGTTACATTGAAACTGTTTGTTACGCCATCGCCCTGCCCCACATAATCTATAGCTTCTCCATCTCTATAAATCTTTGCATCGTTATAATTTGTGGTTTTTTCTGTACCAAAAACATAGCCCCCACAAGTAGTATTTAATCCATTTACATCAATTTCTCTAAAAAAAATGTACCCTGCATCGCCCCCGCCTCTTTCATCCTGCCAGACAACCACTATTTTGTCACTGCCTGTGGGATTCTGAAGCACATCTTTGTCTCTATAGGCTGCCCTCGGAGCGGTCTGATTTCCCGCAGCGTTTGTTATGGCAAAGGATTCTCCACATATGGTGCCATCTGAATTTACAAACTGCCCATAAATGTCCGAACCGGTTGTCCCTGAACTTCTGTAGTCTTCCCAGACAACAAAATAAAGTTTTTTGTCAGACAGATATATAGTATGGGGATTCTGCTGATCGCCTCTTAATATTGTTGAGTACTGACCCATTTTAATTCCTTTCCCGCTGAGCAGTATCTCTCCACCTTCTAACTTGGCAACCTTAATTTTTCCTCCAATAATCTCTCTATCGAGTATGCCATTGGGATCCGCTGTTCTCCTGTTGCTACCGCATCTTATGAGAAGAGTTACCAATAGTGCTGAAACTATGAGATAAAATAAGGTCTTTTTCACAAAAACCTCCTGAGGAGAGTTTTAGATACAATAAATCCTCTCTGAATTTTAGTATTTTCAATAATAGCTGTCAAGATTTAAATTTTTCTAATTTTAGATTTTGTGATTTGGCTAAAGTTTTTCAAGCTGATCAAATATCTTCCTTGCCCTGTCCCTGTCTATTGAACCCTTTTTTATTGCAAGGTCAGTTGTATATTTACCGAGTGTTTTGTAAAGATTCATGGTGCTGGGGCTATATTTTTTAATAGCTGTTATATGATCTTTTATTGTATCTATATCACCTCTTGATATGGGACCTGTGAGAGCTTCTACCGTACCCAGTCTCTCTATATTGTTAAGCGTGCCTTTTACCAGTTTTATTAAGCCTTCTGTTGCCATTTTTTCGTCTATATTTATTTCTTTCATCAGATTTGTCCCCACATCCATCAGTGTGACAAAATAGTTGCAAACGATTACTGCTGCAAGATGGTAAAGCGGCTTTTTATCACTGTCTATGATGAAGGGAGTTCCATCCAGATCATTAACAATTTTTTCTGCTATATTAAAGGCTTTTTCATTACCATCTATGGCAAAAAGGCTACCTGATATGTTTCTAATCCCTTCGCTTGGCGTTGCAATGGTCTGAAGTGGGTGGATGCTTAGCCCCAGTGCTCCATGATTTTCCAGCGGTTTAAAAACTCTGGCACTCATACTCCCGCTGGTGTGGATGAATATTTGATCCTTTCTTATCTTGCAATTTTCCAGTATTCCTTCTATGACTGATTTTACTGCATCATCATTTGTAGTAATAAAAACAATATCTGAATCTTCAACAAATAGATAGATATCATTTGTATAGGTTACTCCACCAAGAAAGTCTGATGCTTTCTGGGCAGAGGAGATCGATCTACTTGAAATGCCTTTGATTGTATAGCCTTTTTTCTTGAGCAGATATGCAATAGATGTTCCTACTCTTCCTGCTCCTATGAATGATATCTGCAGTTTTTCCTCCTTAACTGATTAACTTTACTTATTTTATTATGTATGTTAATAATAATACATATGAATAAGGATCAAATCAAGACCGACATTAACGAGATTGAAAAAAAAATTGAACAGTTAAAGATAGATTATGAAAAGTTTTTTTTAGGAATAACCAATCGTGAACCTATTGTTTTGAAAAATCAACTTATTCAGCTAATCAAAAAGCATGCAACTACAAATTTCAACAATGTAATGCTTAGCTTCAAGTATAAAAACCTTCTTGCTCGTTTTCTTACCTACCAGGAATACTGGAATAGAGTGTTAAAGCTCATTGAAGAGGGTAAAAATCCTAAGGATTACAGAAAGGTTTATGAAAAATACATAGTGGAAGCTGAGAAAAACATACTGCCCTCAGAAAAGGAGCAACCGCAGGTCAGCGAAGTTTCGGATGATAGACTTCTTTCTCTATACAATCGTTACTCAGCCCTGCTGCAACAGAAAAATAAGAAAGCACCTCCCTTAGAATCATTCAGAAAGACCATAGATGATTACCAAAAAAAGATAAAATCAAAATACGGGGAGAATGTGAAAGTAGATTTTGATTTCGACGACACGGGCGATAGTATCAAACTGAAGGGAATAATTAAAAAATAGCCCTGATATGAAAAAGGCTGGGGATTCCCAGCCTTTATTGTTATTGAGTTTTAGCCTTTTTGGCTACTTCAAGCCTGATAAGCGCCTTTTCATATGAGGTTTTGGCAGTAAAATAATCAGCATCATCCTCTGAAAGAGCTTTCAACCTTTCTTCTGCTCTTTTCTTAGCTGCTTCCGCCCTTGTTAGGTCTATGTCTATGGATTTCTCAGCAGTTTCCACAAGAACTGTGACCTTGTCAAAAGTAACCTCTGCAAACCCCCAGCTCACTGCCAGATGCTCTGTTTTACCTTTTATCTTGTAAGTAAGCTCTCCGATTTTAAGAGATGTCAAAAGCGGATGATGTCCGGGCAATATGGTAATTTGCCCCATAATTCCAGGAGCCGTCAGCTCTTCTGCCTCGCTACTTTCAACAATTCCATAGGGTGTAACTATCTCTATCTTGAATTTATCTGCCATTTTTTAGTTTACTCCATTAGTTTCTTGCCTTTCTCAACGGCTTCTTCTATCGTTCCAACCATATAAAACGCCTGCTCGGGTAGGTGATCCCATTTGCCTTCCACTATCTCTTTAAATCCTCTAATTGTATCTTCCAGTTTTACATACTTACCTTTAGTTCCTGTAAACTCTTCTGCCACATGGAAGGGCTGAGACAGGAATCTCTGGATCTTTCTTGCCCTTGAAACCACAAGCTTATCATCGTCAGAAAGCTCATCCATACCCAGTATGGCTATTATGTCCTGCAGGTCCTTATATTTTTGGAGCGTTCTCTGAACACTTCTTGCAACATAATAATGCTCTTCACCGATTATACCCGGGTCAAGTATTCTTGATGTTGAATCCAGCGGGTCAACGGCGGGATAGATCCCGAGCTCAGCAATCTGTCTCGAAAGAACCGTTGTGGCATCAAGATGGGCAAATGTTGTAGCAGGTGCAGGGTCTGTAAGGTCGTCAGCTGGCACATATATTGCCTGAACAGATGTAATGGATCCTTTCAGTGTGGATGTAATCCTTTCCTGCAGCTCTCCCATCTCAGTAGAAAGGGTTGGCTGGTAACCAACAGCTGAAGGAATACGTCCCAAAAGCGCTGAAACCTCAGAGCCTGCCTGAGTAAATCTAAATATATTATCAACAAACAGAAGCACGTCCTGACCTTCTTCATCTCTAAAATATTCAGCTACTGCAAGTGCTGAAAGTGCAACTCTTGCTCTTGCTCCCGGTGGCTCATTCATCTGACCATAAACAAGCGCTGCCTTTTCTATAACCTTTGAGTGTTTCATTTCAAGCCAGAGGTCGTTTCCTTCTCTTGTCCTTTCTCCCACGCCTGCAAAGACTGAGAAGCCACCATGATGCATGGCTATGTTATGAATAAGCTCCATAATAACAACGGTCTTACCTACACCAGCGCCACCAAAAAGCCCGATCTTACCACCTTTGGGATAGGGCTCTAACAGGTCAATAACTTTTATTCCTGTCTCAAGTATCTCAACCTTTGTATTCTGCTCCACAAACTTTGGGGCAGGTCTGTGTATAGGGTAATATTTATCAGTATTTATAGGTCCCATCTCATCTACAGGTTCACCTACCACATTTATAATTCTTCCGAGAGTATTTCTCCCTACAGGAACTTCGATCTGTTTCCCTTCATATCTGGCAGGAATGCCTCTTACAAGACCTTCTGAGCTATCCATAGAGACGCATCTTACTATATTTTCGCCAAGATGTTGGGCAACCTCAAGAACAAGGTTCCACTCTTTATCATTAATTGCAGGGTTTGTAACCCTCAATGCCCCATAAATGGGCGGAAGCTCTCCTTTCTTGAACTCAACATCCACTACAGGACCAATTACTTGTAGAACGCGACCTTCTACTACCATATTTTAACTCCTCCTAAATTATTTTTTAATAGCTTCGGCGCCACCTATTATCTCCATAAGCTCCTTTGTAATTGACGCCTGTCTTGTTTTATTAAATAAAAGTGTAAGCCTTTCTATCATATCGCTTGCATTGTTGGTTGCGTTATCCATAGCGGTCATTCTTGCTGCAAGCTCACTTGCTATGGTCTCAAGTATTGACCTGTGTAACTGTATAAAAATATTTCGAGGCAGAAGCTCGTCTATAAGCGTCTCTTTGTTGGGCTCATAAATAAACTCAGTTTTTGGAACATTTTCAGGGATCTCAATAGGTTCAACAGGTAAAAGTCTTGTAAAGGTTGGCACCTGTGATATGGCAGATTTAAACCTGTTATAGACCACCACCACCTCATCGGCATTCTCCGATATAAAGCTCTCTATTATTTTTTGACCTATCTCCCTTGCTGTTTCGTACTGCTCTTTCTGATAGACATTAACCAGACTTTCTATCACATTATAATTTCTTTTCTTAAGATATTCTGTACCCTTTCTTCCCACAGAGATTATGGAGATATTTTCGCCATACTGAGCTCTTTTCTCCTTTATAAAGGCTTCTGTTTGTCTCAACAGGTTTGAATTAAATACTCCGCAGAGACCTCTATCAGAGGTAAACACTACCAGCAGAAGAGATTTTTTTTCCTCTCTGTCCTGCAGTAGCGGATGAGTTTTTGTCTCCACCCTTGCAGCAAGCTCAGATATAACTTCCTGTAGCTTCTCCGCATAGGCTCTTGCAGTAAGTATGGCATCCTGCGCCCTTTTTAGCTTAGCGGCAGAGACCATCTTCATTGCCTTGGTAATCTTCTGGGTACTCTTAACGCTCTGGATCCTTCTTCTTATATGTCTTAAGCTTGGCATTTTTAGTCCCTGTTAGTATTTGAATACTTCTTTAAGCTCTTTTATCATCTGTTCAATCTTTGCCCTTATATCGTCATCTATCTGCTTTTTCTCATCAATTCCTTTTTCTATCTCAGGATATTTTGAATCCATCATCTGATAAAGCTCTTTTTCAAACTTTGATATGGCTTCGACCGGATATTCATCAAGATACCCTTTAGTACCGGCGTATATTAGAACAATCTGCTTGGCAACTGGAAGTGGCGTGTACTGAGGCTGTTTGAGCAGCTCTACCAGCCTTGCACCTCTTGCCAGCTGCATCTGGGTTGCCTTATCAAGATCACTACCAAACTGGGCGAAGGCAGCAAGCTCTCTATACTGAGCAAGATCAAGCCTTAAGGAGCCAGCAACCTGCTTCATAGCTTTTATCTGGGCATTACCTCCAACCCTTGATACGGACAATCCTACGTTAACAGCTGGTCTTACGCCCGAATAGAACAGGTCTGTTTCAAGATAGATCTGACCGTCTGTGATAGATATAACGTTTGTAGGAATATATGCTGAAACGTCGCCTGCCTGTGTTTCAATTACTGGCAGAGCAGTAAGAGAACCACCGCCAAGCTCATCCTTCATCTTAGCTGCTCTTTCAAGCAACCTTGAATGAAGATAGAAAACGTCACCTGGATAAGCCTCACGTCCCGGTGGCCTTCTAAGAAGTAGTGAAAGCTGTCTATATGCAACGGCATGCTTTGAAAGGTCATCATAAATGGCAACCGCATGCCTGCCGTTATCTCTGAAGTATTCACCCATTGTACAGCCTGAATAAGGAGCCAGAAACTGAAGCGGTGCTGGATCATTTGCTGTAGCAGAAACTATAATTGTATAATCAAGCGCACCAAAGTTTTTAAGCTTTTCTACAACCTGTGCAACTGTTGACTGTTTCTGACCTATAGCCACATATATACAGATAACACCCTTTCCTTTCTGGTTAATGATTGTATCTATAGCAATGGCTGTTTTTCCAGTCTGTCTATCGCCAATTATAAGCTCTCTTTGTCCCCTTCCTATGGGTATCATGGAGTCAATAGCCTTAAGCCCTGTCTGAAGAGGCTCTTTAACGGGCTGTCTGACGACTATGCCTGGTGCCTTGATCTCAACCCTTCTGAACTCTTTGCTTTCGATAGGACCTTTACCATCTATGGGCTGACCAAGCGGGTTAACAACTCTACCCAGCAGGGCATCTCCAACCGGCACTTCAACGATCCTTCCTGTTCTTTTGACTGTGTCACCTTCTTTAATATACTTATCTTCTCCGAATATGGCGCAACCAACATTGTCCTCTTCAAGGTTAAGAGCCATCCCGTATATGTTATGAGGGAACTCAACAAGCTCTCCAGCCATGACCTTTTCAAGTCCATATACTCTGGCTATACCATCACCTACATTCAGAACAACGCCGGTCTCTGAGACCTCTACCTTTTTCTCAAAACCCTGAATCCTTTCTTTTATAATTCTGCTAATTTCATCGGCTCTAATCTCCATCCTATCACCCCTTCAAAATATTATCTTTTAAAATTTCAAGTTGTTTTCTCACTGAAGCATCATAAACCATATCGCCCACCTTGACCACTATCCCACCAATCATATCTTTGTTCACTTCCTGAGTCACGATGAGCTCCTTATTCAACTTCTTTTCAATGGCAGATTTAATTGATTTTACCTCTTCTTCTGACAGAAGCTCTGGCACAATAACTTTTCCTCTCACCCTGCCTTTATACATATCTTCCAGATCTTCATAAAATTTGCAGACATAGGGTAGAAGCTTTATCTTATTAACCTCTATAAGGAAAAACAATAAATTATATATATAGCTATGCAGAGGCTGTGCTTTCAGAGCTTCATGAATGATCTCCTTTTTGGCATCCATCTCAATAACAGGGTTAGCTAAAAAAGAAACAAAGCCTTCAACCTTATCACAAAGCTCCTTTAATGCCTTTATATCCTGCGAGAACTTAGATGAAAGGTTCAGTTCCTCTCCCATCTCATACAAAGACTTGGCATATCTTCTTGCTGATGATAGTTTAATCAATTTACCCTCTCCATCATTTTTATATATTCCTGAACAAGCCTCTTCTGATCGTCCTTGTTAAAGTTCTTTCTGATTATCTCTTCCGCAATAGCTATAGCCATACTGGAAGCTTCAGCCATAAGCTCTTCCCTGATTTTTGTCGTTTCCTGCTCAATAGACTTTGCCATCCGCTCTTTAAGCTTTGCAATCTGTTCGTTGTATTCCTTTATTATTCTGTCTCTTTCCTCTTCAGCTTCTTTTCTATAAGATTCCTTAAGAGCCTGTATCTCTGCCTCAAGTCCTGAAAGCTTTTCATCATAATATTTTGCTTTAAGCTCTGCATCTTCTTTTGCTTTTCTGGCTTCCATAATGGCATTTCTAACATTGTCACTACGTTCTTTAAGCATCTTTTTTATAGGTTTAGATAAAGCATAGCCAATACCGCCAAAAAGTATAACAAAGTTAATAACCCTGAATAGAAAATCAAGTGAAAACATGGATGGGGCTTCCCCGCCAGCTTCAGAAGCATAGACATTTGCTGCAATAAAAACGGCGGCTATAATTTTTATTAATCTCACTACACTTCCCTCCCCAGTATCTTGACAGCCATTATCTTACCCAGCTCTTCGCTTTTCACTTTTGCCTGCTTTTTTTCGTTCTCAAACAGATAGACAAGCTCATTTTTCTTTTTCGCAAACTCTTCTTCAACAAGAGACTGTTCTTTCTCAAACAGCTCTTTCTGGGCTTTGAGTATCTCCTCTCTTACTGTTTTTTTGTATTCAAGTCCCTGCTCTTTTGCCTCTTTCACCTTATCAAGATAGTATTTTTCCTTATCTTCTATGTCTTTTAGGATTTTTTCGGCATCTTTTTTTCTGCCCTCGATGAGCCCCTTTCTGAAATCAAGATATTTCAGCATAGGCTTAAAGAAGAAACTATTAAGAAAGAATATGACAAACCAGAAAAGGATCAGCTGGTATAGAAAACTTAGATTAATATCAATCATCCTCTCCCCCCGAAAAGGTAAAAAAACACAACGTCAAAATTAGGTAACATAAAATCAAATTTTTTGTCAAGAAAAAATTGTCTACTACTTAAATCGTAATGATTATTACAAAAATAAAAATTACTTGCAAGTTTTTTCTTTTCGGTTATTTTTAACCATTGATATGGTTATTAGTTATCAAAAAATATGGCTTTTTTCGAGACTTTTTTAATTTAATTTCTTAAATTTAATGATAATATTATTTGGCATAAAGGTTGCAAAAGTACTGTAACTCGGAGGCAAACTGGTGAGAATTAAGGTTGATAAACATAAGTGTACCGGTTGTGGGCTCTGTGAAAACATCTGCAGCCTCAGTCACAACGGTTTTGTTAATAAAAAAATGTCTGCTGTAAGAATAGCTCTTGATGATTTAGGGGACAGCGTGCATATACCAAATCTATGCCTTCAGTGCACTAATATGAAATGTCTTGAGTCTGAAAATCTCACTTCGGAGGAGCAGAAAATTGAAAAAACCAAATTCATCTGGTTAAATCCACAGAGAGTCATTTCCTGTCCCTTTAACGGCTGTTTTTTGTATGAAGGAAAGGTATATAGATGCGACCTTTGCGGAGGAGATCCACAGTGTGTTAAAGTTTGTACACAGAAAGCATTATCACTTAAAGAATAGTCCGGAGGTTTAATGAAGGGTAAATACGATGATGTTGTATTTGTTTCGGCAGTTAGAAGCCCCATGGGTAAATTCGGAGGGACGCTCAAAGATATGCCTGTTTACGAGCTTGGTGGTCAGGTCATCAGAGAGGCATTAAAAAGAGCAAGTTTAAAGCCGGATGAAATTGATGAAGCCATTATTGGAAACTGCCGTCAGGCAGGAAATGGACCCAATCCAGCCAGAAGTGCTATTCTTCTTGGCGGGGTAGATAAAAAGGTTCCCGCCAATACTATAAACATGGCCTGCCCATCGGGATTGCTTTCCATTATTTATGCTATCAGGGCTATAAGAGATGGTTCAAATATTGTACTTTGCGGGGGTATGGAAAGTATGAGTACAATCCCCTATCTTTTAAAAAATGTTAGATGGGAAGGATTCAGGATGGGAGATAAGGTTCTTATGGACGGTTGGGGAGATAGCGTTGATCCTATTATTAACATGGGGATGGGGCAGACAGCTGAAAATCTGGTTGAAAAGTATGGACTATCTCGTGAAGAGCTTGATCAGTTTGCAGTGGAAAGTCATCTCAAAGCCGCAAAAGCAAGTGCCAGTGGATATTTTCTTGATGAAATTGTACCCATAACAGTAAATACAAAAGAAAAATGACCTATCGTGTTTTCAAAGGATGAGTCAATTAGAGAAGATACAAATATTGAGAAGATGTCAAAAATACCTCCAGCTTTTAAAAAGGGCGGTGCTGTTACAGCTGGTAACTCTTGCGGATTAACTGATGGTTCTGCCATGCTTATTGCCATGAGAAGAGATGTTGCTGAATCAAGAGGCTTAAAGCCGCTTTTTACTGTAGTCGATTTCGCCCAGTTAGCGGTGGAAAATGCTTATATGGGTGAGGGTCCCGGCTATTCCATACCAGCAGTTTTAAAAAAGGCCGGCATGACACTTAATGATATAGGTCTAATAGAAGTAAACGAAGCCTTTGCAGCACAGATGATTACTAATGAGCGGATGCTTTGCTGGGATAGATCTAAAGTAAATGTTAATGGTGGAGCCATAGCATTAGGTCATCCCACAGGCTGTAGCGGAGCAAGGATTGTGGTTACCCTTTATTATGCACTCAAACGGCTTGATCGGGAGCTGGGGGTTGCCTCAATCTGTGGAGCAGGTGGCGTAACCGTTTCTGCAATTATAAAAAGAGAAAGTTAGGAGGGCTCGATGATTTCGCTGGAAGGTAAGGTTGCCATAGTTACTGGCGGTGCAAGAGGAATAGGTGCAGAGGTGGTCAGAACTCTGGCAAAATACGGAGCAGATGTATCTTTCAATTATGTTAAAAGCGCCGAAAAAGCTATGGAGCTTTCAAAAGAGGTTGAATCTTTTGGTAGAAGATGTTTACCCTATCAGTGCGATGTTATTAACTATGAAGATGCAGAAAAGATGGTTAATCATGTTATCAGATCCCTGGGGGGGCTACACATTCTGGTCTGCAATGCGGGTGTTAACTGGGACGGAGTTTTGTGGAAAATGTCCATAGAGCAATGGAACAGAGTAATAAACGTGGACCTTACAGGCACGTTCAATTTTATGAGAGCTGTAGCAGGACATTTTAAGGATCAGGGATATGGAAAAATTATTAATATTACCTCCATAAATGGTCTCAGAGGAAAGTTTGGACAGACTAACTATTCAGCGGCAAAATCAGGAGTTCACGGGCTTACAAAGGCGGCGGCGAAGGATCTCGGGAAGTTTGGAGTAAATGTTAATGCAGTTGCCCCTGGCTTTATTCTTACAGAAATGGGAGAGTCAATGCCTGATGAGTTTAAAAAAATTGCTATTGAAGAAAGCGCCCTCAAGAGAGCTGGTTTACCTGAAGATGTAGCTAATCTTGTGGTGTTTCTTGCCTCTGATGCGGCAAAACATATTACCGGAGAGATAATTAAAGTAGATGGTGGGCAATATATATAGCGGAGGTATTGTATGTTTAAAAATATATCCCTTGACTTTCAAAACAGAATTGCCAGATTGGTTTTAAATAAGCCTCCATACAATGTGCTGGATATTCCGATGATGCAGGAGATAAACTCTGCTCTTGATATGGTTAAAGAAAGAGAAGCTGATATTAATCTACTATCAATTTCAGCTAACGGTAAAGCCTTTTCTGCTGGTGTTGACGTGGCAGATCATACTAAGGACAAAATGGAGATAATGCTGGAGACCTTTCATGGCATATTTAGAAGACTTGAATCTCTTCAAATTGTGACAGTAGCTGGAGTTGTGGGCGCTGCGCTTGGCGGTGGCTGTGAGCTCGCTATTGGATGTGATATTATTATTGCATCAGAGAATGCAAAATTTGGTCAACCAGAGATAAAGCTTTCTGTCTATCCACCAGTTGCCATAACCTATCTTTCAAAAATTGTGGGGTTAAAAAAGGCTTTTGAGATAGTTATGCTTGGTGAAAATTTTACAGCTATGGAAGCAAAAAACATGGGGTTTGTAAATCAGGTTTTTCCTGAGGAGACTTTTTATGACCAGTATAACTCCTATGTGTCGAGGTTTGAAGCTCTGAGCGGTTCAGCCTTAAAGGTTACTAAAATGGCTTTTAAGAAGGTCGCATACTTTGATTTCCAGACAGCTCTCACAACCGCTGAAAAGATATATGCAGAACAGCTAATGAGCCTTTATGATGCCAATGAAGGGATTTTATCGTTTCTCGAAAAAAGGAAGCCTGTCTGGAAACATAGTTAAAGTTTATTGGAGGAGGATATATGGCTGTTGAGTATATAAAAACTTATCAGATGATAGAGCCAGGCAAGTTAATCAAAACAGAGATTCCTAAACCAGCTCTTACTGATGAAGAGGTACTTGTTGAGATAAAAGGATGCGGAGTCTGCCATACCGATCTGAGCTATTTTTATCAGGGAGTTCCTACAGTCACCAAACCACCCCTGACACTCGGACATGAAATATCTGGTGTTATTGTGGAAGGAAGAAGCGATCTAATCGGCAGAGAGGTTATTGTCCCAGCTGTCATGCCGTGTAATCAGTGTCCAATCTGTAAAAGTGGAAGAGAAAATAGATGTTTGAATCAGAAGATGCCTGGAAACAGTCTTGGTATTTATGGTGGCTTTTCCAGTCACATTCCTGTTCCCCACAGAGATCTTTGTTTTATAGACGACAGAAAGGATTTTCCTATTGAATATCTTGCAGTGGTAGCTGATGCTGTTACAACCCCTTATCAGGCAGCTTTGAGAGGTGAACTGAAACGGGGCGATAATGTTATAATTATCGGAGCTGCTGGTGGGGTAGGGTCATACATGACTCAGACCGCAAAAGCCTTTGGTTCAAACTATATAATCGGATTTGATGTGGCAGAGGAAAAATTAAACAACATGCTTAATTATGGACTTGATTATGCCATTAATCCTGCAGGGAAGGATTTAAAAGAGATAAAGGAGATATTCAAAAATATCTGCAAGCAGAATGGTCTTCCCTCAAACTTTGGCTGGAAAATATTTGAATGCACAGGCACAAAGCCTGGTCAGGAGCTTGCGCTTGAGCTTCTTTCTTTTATAGGAAGGCTTGTGGTTGTAGGCTATGGTCCTCACAAAATAGAATACATGATTTCAAAGCTTATGGCTTTTGATGCAGAGATTGTGGGGACATGGGGCTGTCCACCCAAACATTATCCTAAGGTTTTAAGCCTTGTTTTAGAAGAAAAGATAAAAATAAAACCTTTTGTTGAGATAAAACCTATGAGTCAGATAGAACAGGTTTTTGATGATGCCCATCACGGCAAGCTAAAGAAAAGGGTTGTTTTAACGCCTGATTTTTAATCTCATTTAGGGGGCTTATGCCCCTTTATATTTTCAGTTCCCATAATAAAATTCTCTATTTTTTTTCTGTTATTTTTGACAAAAGATTTTTTTCTGCTATAAATTTCTAAAAAAAATTATTATTGACAATCTTTTAAAATGTATGATATTAATTTAGACAAATTATATCTAAATTAGAAAAAGTTAAGGAGGTGCTATGAAAAAATTATTTGTGTTTGCTGTGATTGTGTTTTCCTTAAGTAGTGTTGCATTTGCCCTTGATGAGACAAAAATCAAAGAGCAGTTTCCTTTCTTTCCTTCTCTTTTAAACACAAAAGATGGGAAAACAGTTAAATCATCTGATTTTGAATCATCGCAGGTCTGCATGGGCTGTCATCCAGATATCTATAATCAGTGGAACGGTTCTATGCATTCCAACTCTTTTAAAGATCCAGTTTTTCAAGCCCTCTGGGCTCTGGCTGAAAAGGAGTTAGACGGTGCTGGAAGAAATCTATGTGCAGGATGCCATACAGCCATCGGTACTGTGGCTCAGGAAGTCAAATTTGAAAACGGCAGATTTGAGGCAAGCGATATTGCTAAGGAGGGGGTTACCTGCGATCTTTGCCATACCATATCCGATACAAGAATGAAGATAAGTCCAACAGGGCTGCCTCAGAATGCCTCTTTCGTAGTTTCTCCAGGAGATGTAAAAAGAGGACCTTATAGGGATGCAATTTCTCCCTACCATAAGACCGAATATTCAGAGCTCCATACAAAATCAGAGTTTTGTGGAAGCTGTCATAATGTTTTTCATCCTGTAACCAACTTCCACATTGAGAACACATATACAGAATGGAAATTTTCGGTATATGCCCAGAAGGGGATTCAATGTCAGGACTGCCATATGGTTCCTGTAGAAGTTGCCATTCAGACTGCAAAAACCTTAAAAAAACCTGATAGCCTTCCAGGAAAACCCTGTATAACCGGACCTAATAGAGAGAAGGATGTTTATACCCATGAGTTTGTCGGTGGAAATGCCGTTGTCACTGCATTAATGGGATCCAAGAAACACTCTGATATGGCTATAAAAAGACTACAAAATGCTGCAGGTCTTGAGCTAAAGTTTAAAAAAGAAAAGAATGGACTTGGTGAGCTTGAAGTTAAGGTAATTAACGAGACAGCGGGACATAATCTGCCCACAAGCCTTACGGAGGTTAGAGAGATGTGGCTTGAAGTGATTGCAAAAGATAAAAAGGGGAATATAATTTACGAGTCAGGCAGGCTGGATAAAGAAGGCAATATCCCGGAAGGCACGGAGGTATTTAATGCCTATGCAGTGGATCAGGAAGGCAGACACACCGTAAAGCCATGGGAGATTGCAAGGTTTGAATACAATAATACTATCCCGCCTAAGGGTTACAAAAAAGTAAAATACAGTTTCATACTGCCTAAAAATGAGAAAGAGCTGGATGTTCAGGTTAGACTAAACTATAGGTCATATCCTCAGAAGGTTGCCAATCTTCTTCTGGGTAAAGATGCCCCTAAGATACCAACCATCCTTATGAAAGAAAAAACCTTAAAAGTTAAATTATAAGCATCATAAGGAGGTGAGAAATCTTTCCCCTTCTCACCTCTCTTCTTATAAAATCTGATCTTAAAAAATTTTCTGTCAAAAAAAATTTTTTTCTTGTAAAATATATTAAAATTTTTGCTCCTTGCTCCCTTAATGTGGGGCTAAAAAAATTAACCAGAAGGAGGTATTTAGATGCGTTATTACGAGACTACCTATGTCTTAGCGGCAGATGTTTCACCGGAGGACAAAGAAAACCTTAAATCCCGGTTCAGAAACGTTATCCAGAAAAATGGAAAGCTAATCAAAGAAGATGAATGGGGACGAAGGCGGCTGGCTTACCCTATTAATCACAAAGAGTTTGGTTACTACATTTATCTTTTCTACCAGGCAAATCAGCAATGTGTGTCCAAGCTTGAACAGGAGATGAATCTTCAGGCTGACGTACTGAGGTATCTTTCTGTTAAGGTAGATGATCCAACCCCCTATCTTCCCAAAGAAGAACCAAAAAAAGAACAGGAAGGATAGTATATGGCTTCCTACAACAAGGTACTGCTTATGGGGAATCTGACCGCAGATCCCAAGCTAACCTATAATCAGGGTGGGCTGGCTGTTGCCAACTTTACTCTTGCCATAAACTCTAAATATAACAGCAAGGAGCAGGGAGTTAAGGAAGAGGTTGGCTTTTTTGATGTGGTTGTTTTTGGTAAACAGGCGGAAAACTGCGGTAACTACCTGTCAAAAGGTAGACCTGTATTTGTTGACGGAAGACTGGCTATGAGAAGATGGGATGCTCCTGACGGAACAAAAAGAACTAAAATTTATATAATTGCGCAAAGGGTTCAGTTTCTGGGTGGAAAAACAGGCGGAGGTGGCATAATAGATGAGAGCGCCAGTCTGGATGATAATTTTTCAGATGATTTACCGATAGAAGACGATATACCATTTTAAAAAACGGAGGTTTATATGGCTATAAATAGCACTGATAGAAAAAAGTTTGTCCCAAGAAAAAAATACTGCAAATTTTGTGCTGACAAAAAGTATGTTATAGATTACAAAAAGCCTAATTTCCTTAAGCAGTTTGTTTCCGAGAGAGGGAAAATTCTCTCCAGAAGATATACCGGTAACTGTGCTAAACATCAGAGAGAGCTCAGCACAGCCATAAAAAGGGCAAGACAGTTAGCACTTCTGCCCTACTCAACGGTTACTCATGTTTTTACAACATAGCGACAGAAAAAGCTTTTTTTTACTTTTTTTAATTTTTATCTCATACTTTATTTCGCAAACCCTTTTTCTGACTATGAGCTATCTGTTAGGCGGACTGATGCTGGGTTTTTTATTTAACGGGCGAAAGGAGATAGTCAGTCTCATTCTGATACTCTGTATTCTGGTACTTATGTTGAACGAGAGAATAGCCGTAACATTTAATCTTTTTTACCCCTTCTTATTTGCAGGGAGTATACTGCTTCTTATGAAGACTCGTGAGAATATTAGCAAAGGCAATCTGTTTTTTCTTTCAACCATACTGATATCAGCTTTTTTTATAGTTTACATGAGTATTCTTGAAATCAAGATGGGACTGATAACAAAAACCATAGAAGAGACCATTGAATACGCCACAGAGACATCAAACAGCCTTTTCAAAGGCATTATGGACGAGAAGGGGTTAAAGGAGTATCAGGAGTTTAGCAAGAATCTGATTAAGCATTACCATCCCTTTTTAGCTCTGCTTCAGTTTGTAATATTTGGTTTTTTAAATCTTTATCTGGTACTGAAACTGTTTAAAAACCTGCCGGATAACCTGACAGAGCCTTTTTCTAAAATATCCATCAGTTTTAGCGGTGTCTGGTTTATAAATTTAGGCATGCTGGCTTATCTATTGTCAGATGAAGCTGTAATATCAACAGCAGGTATGAATTTAGCTCTTTATTTTCTCTCCTTTTACTTTTTTCAGGGTATAGCTACTTCGAATCAGTTTTTTACCAGGTTTGGAATACCACTATATGTGGCATTTTTCTTTTATTTTTTCTTTCTGGCAAACCATATTATGTGGTTTCTTATAAGCCTTATAGGCATTCTTGATGTTCAGTTTGATATTAAAAAGCGTTTAAAGGAGGCATAAATATGAAGGTTTTATTACAGGCAGATGTTGAATCACTTGGACATGCAGGTGATATTGTTAACGTTTCAGATGGTTACGCAAGAAATTTTCTTATTCCTAAAAAGCTGGCAGTGATAGCCGATGAAAAAAACATGAGAGTTTTTGAACACCTAAAAAGACAGACCGAGGAGAAGATAAGAAAGATAAAGAAACAGGCTGAAACGCTGGCAGAAAAAATATCATCCCTTACCCTGACTTTAACCGTTAAGGCGGGCGAAGAAGGAAAACTATTCGGATCTATTACATCAATCAATATTGCCGAAGAGCTTAAAAAACAGGGGTTAAATATAGACAGAAAGAAGATTATGCTTGACCAGCCATTGAAAACCCTTGGTGAATATGAGGTTAAGATAAAGCTGGAAGGAAATGTTACTGCCAGTTTAAAAGTTGTCTTAGTAAAGGAAGATGAAAAATAAACAGAAAATTATCCCCCATAATAGAGATGCTGAGCAGTCTATTCTGGGGGGCATCTTAATCGACAGGGATGCTGTCAATAAAATCACTGATCTGTTAAAGATAGAGGATTTTTACTTTGAATCTCACAGGCTAATTTATCAAGCCATTATTGATATGATTGATCGAAATGAGCCTGTGGATCTTATCTCTCTTACAGACTATTTCCTTAAAAGAGACCTCCTTGAAAAGGTGGGCGGAGCATCCTATCTTTCAAGCCTCATTGATAACATTGCCTCATCGGCAAATATTGCCCATTATGCAAAGATAGTTAAGGAAAAATCTATTTTAAGAAAACTCATAGATGTGTCTGGAGAGATTTATAATGCATCCTTTGAGCCCATTGAGGATGTGGAAAAATTTTTAGACCAGTCTGAGGAGAAGATATTCTCTATCACTCAAAAGGAGCGCACTACAAGCACTATTAGCCCTCTGGGGGAGGTGCTTAAAAAAAGCTTTACCACCATAAAAAGACTTTACGATAAAAAAGAGGCTATAACTGGTATTCCAACAGGCTTTTCAGACCTGGACAAGCTTACGGCTGGACTTCAGCCCACAGATCTTATAATCATTGCAGGGCGTCCCGGGATGGGAAAGACATCCTTTGCCCTATCCATTCTTAAAAACGCCGCACTTATTGGACATGTGCCCTGTGCCTTTTTTTCTCTCGAAATGTCAAAGGAACAGATTGGATTAAGGCTTATCTGCGCAGAGGCTAAGATTGAGCTACACAGGCTTAGAACGGGGTTTATTGATAAAAAAGAGTTTCCCAATATTACAACTACTATTTCCAGGCTTTCTCAGGCAAGCATTTTCATAGATGACACACCGGCGCTGTCAATTCTTGAATTACGTTCTAAGGCAAGAAAACTTAAATCGGAAAAAAATATTCAGCTCATAATTATAGATTATCTCCAGCTTATGAGAGCAAGCGAAGGTAAGGATAATCGGGAGCAGGAGATCTCTGAGATATCAAGATCCCTCAAAGCTTTAGCCAAAGAGCTTAATATTCCCGTGATAGCTCTTTCTCAGCTTAACAGAGCCGTAGAAACGGGGAAGGGAATGGAAAAAAAACCGCAGCTTGCTCATCTGAGAGAATCCGGAGCTATAGAACAGGATGCAGATGTTATTATATTCATATACAGGGAAGATTATTATCTCAGACTGGCAGGCAAAGAGATCCCCGATGATAAAAAGAATATTGCAGAAATTATAGTTGCAAAACAAAGAAACGGTCCGACCGACACGGTTAAGGTATTTTTTAACGATAAACTTACCCTTTTTGCTGATATAGCTCATAGCTATTCATAGTTAATGACCACAGATTTAAAATTTATATTTTTTTTGCTAAAATATATTTAGCAGGGCTGGAGTTCGCTCCGAAAGGAGAGGAAAGTCCGGGCTCCAAGAGGCGGGGTGCTTCCTAACGGGAAGTTCTGGAAACAGAAGGAAAGTGCCACAGAAAATACACCGCCGTAATTTTTACGGTAAGGGTGAAAAGGTGAGGTAAGAGCTCACCGCGCAGGTGGTGACACCTGCGGCAGGGTAAACCCCACCCGGAGCAAAGCCAAATAGGCTCTTAAATCTAAAAAGATTGATGTGCCTCCATCCCCAATAAGGGTAAGAGCGGGTAGGCTGCAAGACGGGACTGGCAACAGTCTTGCACAGATGAATGAACTCCTTAAACAGAACCCGGCTTATAGCCCTGCTAATATTTTTGGAGAGTTCATTATTTGGAAGCTGAAACAGAAAGTTTAATATCATTATTTGTCTACATAATATTACTTCTTTTTTCCGCGTACTTTTCCGGTATTGAAACCGCCACATTATTTTCAAACAGATTGCGGCTAAAAAGCCTTTTAAAGAAAAACAAAAAGGCAAAAATAATACTATCCTTTCAGGAAAACCCTGAAAGCTTTTTAAGCGTCATTCTGGTATCTAACAATATTGTAAATATATTTCTTGCATCATACTCTGCATATATTTTTTACAACATCTTCGGAGAAAAAGGTATTATTTACAGCTCCCTGCTGACCACAGTATTGATAATAATATTCGGAGAGATAGCTCCAAAAACACTTGCAGCAAGTATACCTGAGAGATTTTCGCTTTTTTTTGCACCGCTTACAAATCTGATTTATAAAGTTCTTTATCCTATCATTAAATATTTTGTTCTGCTGGTTAATCTGGTGTTTGGATTTCTGGGGATCAAAAAATCAGAGCATAAAAAACTTACCAGTGAGGATGTAAAATCAATATTCTCCATAGCTCAGGAAGAGGGGATACTCGAGCGGGAAAAGGCTTTTATTTACAAGAACATATGGAATATCTCCGAAATTACCTGCAGAGAAATAATGGTTCCCAAATCTCAGGTCATCAGTCTTGACGTAGCAGATGACCTAAAAACCTGTCTAAAAATTATCAGAAACAATAAATATTCAAGATACCCGGTTTATGAAGAGCACAGAGATAATATTATTGGCATTATCCATTCCAAGGACATTATGGAGTTCTGGGAGGAAGAAGAGACATTTAATCTAAAAAAAATAATGAGAGCACCACTTTTTGTACCTGACATAATTTCTATTGATGAAGCCTTTGAGCTTCTACGAAAAAATAGAGTCCATCTGAGTTGCGTGGTTGATGAATATGGAAATTTTGAGGGTATTGTTACGATGGAAGATATTATTGAAGAGATACTGGGCGAGATAAGAGATGAGCACGACTTTGATGAGGAGATAATGCTAAGAACCATAAATGAAAACACCTTTCTTGCCAGTGGCAATATCTCAATAAGAAATATCAATCAGCTACTAAATGTAAAGCTGCCTGAAGAAGAGAATACTCTGGCTGGATTTATTTTTTACATACTGGGGAAGATTCCTAAAAAAGATGAAGAGATTACCTATGATGGTCTTTTACTGAAAATTAAAAACATCAAGGGGAATAAGATTAAAAGAGTACTGATAAAAAGGATTAACCATGAAAAGATATGAGTTTTTAATACAAAAAGATATCCCCTTAAGAGAGTTAAAGAGTTTTTCTGTCCTAAGAAAAGGGCAAGATAAAATATCAATTTTTTCACACAGATTTGAGAACAATAGATTGGAAGCTTTTTTGACTAAAAAAAAATTCCTTTTTCCTTTGATATCTTAACAAAAACCAACTACATTTTAGAAAAATCCCCGCCTTTTAAGATCGGTAACTGCATTTTCTCTTTAAATACTCATCCATCATTTGATAAAAAACATATTAATATTAAACCTGGCATATCCTTCGGTTTTGACCATCCAGCAACCCTTATTATGCTTGAACTGCTGGCAGGAGCGATTTTTGGAAGAAAAGATAAACGTGCCCTCGATATTGGATGTGGCTCAGGTATATTAAGTATCTATCTTTCAAAGATAAAACAGGTAAGGAAAATTTATGCCCTTGATATAGACCCTTTTGTATTAAATGAGGCTTTATCTAATTTCAGAAGCAATATTAAAAGGAAAAATGCGGCTTTATTTCTTTTAAAAGACATTTCTTTTTTAAAAAAGCCATTTCAGATTATTACAGCAAATGTTCCTATAAATGTTCACAGTCTAATTTATCGGGATATTAAAAGGCTTCTCCGTGCTGATGGTCAGCTTTACTGCGGCGGAGTTTTAAAAAATCAGAAGGAGCATTTTCTCTCCCTCTATGCCGATTATAAAGTAATTGATCTGCTTGAAAGATCAGACTGGATGTCTTTTAAACTGAAAAAGCTTAGATAACCTGAAAAGCTTTTAAATTAATAAATTTCTTTACTTTTTCCTCTCATTATAATAAAAAGTTTAGATATGAAAATTACAGGTAGACCTGTCTGGAAAGAGATTTATTTAGACCATATCAAAAATAATCTTACAGAAATCAGAAAATTTGCAAAAGATAAGAAAATTATTTCTGTAATAAAAGATGACGCATACGGACATGGTGCTTTTCAGGTTCTTAAAAAGATAGAACATCTCTCAGACTTTTTCGGATGTGCCTGCGTAAAAGAGGCTCTGTTATTAAAAAAGCTTACCAACAAAAAATTCATAATTTTTGGTGGATTTTTTGAAAAGGAGATAAAATATCTGGATGATCAGATAATACCTGTAGTTTACGACTTTGACCAGCTGAAAAGTCTCATAGACTCAGGTGGTCGCTACCGGATAAATCTTGAGTTTGATTCAGGTATGGGAAGAACGGGATTTATGCCATCAGACACAGAAAACGTTATAAATCTGATAAAGAGAAATAAAAATATAGGGCTATTCGGTTTAATGAGCCATTTTGCTGCGGCAGATTCAGACAGAAGTTTTACCCGCATGCAGATTGATAGATTTAGCCTGATTATTAACCAGTTTTTAAAGAATGGTTTAAAACCCGAAATTATTCATATTGCCAATAGCGCTGGAATTTTCTATAAAACACCAATCTCCATAAACGCTGTCAGACCTGGTATTATGCTTTATGGTGGATATCCTGCTGAAAGGCTGAGACTAAAGATTAAACTTACACCTGCCATGAGTTTTAAAACCAGAATTATCTCTCTTAAGGAAGTTCCTGCAAATACTCCTATAAGCTACGGTTGCACCTATCATACAAGGAGAAAAAGCATTATTGCAACCCTCTCCGTGGGTTACGGCGATGGATATTTCAGATGCCTGTCAAATAAAGGTTTAGTATACATAAAAGGCAAAGGCATTGCAAAGGTTATCGGTAGAGTATGTATGGATATGACAATGGTAGATGTTACAAATATAAGAGATGTAAAAAAAGGAGATGATGTAGTGTTATGGGGCTTTGAAAATCCCGATGTTCATCCTGATAAAATTGCCGAGCTGGCAGGAACCATTTCATATGAGCTTTTTTGTGCGGTGGCAAAAAGGGTAAAGAGGGTTTTCAAATAATGAAGAGAATTATAGAACTTCTCGGGAGACCGGTTTATAAACTTTTTGTGGAATCAGGGCTTATCTGTTTGCTACTTTTAAGAACTATCAGATGGTCATTCAAAAGACCTTTAAAAATCAGCAGAATATTTGATCAGATGGAGTTTATAGGAGTTAAATCTTTGTTTGTAGTTGTTCTTGTCAGCACCTTTACAGGGATGGTGCTGGCGCTTCAGACCTATACCGGATTCAGAAGATTCGGGGCTGAAAGCATGGTAGGAGCAGTTGTTGCATTAAGTCTTTGCAGGGAGCTCGGTCCTGTATTGGCAAGTATTATGGTAACTGCACGAGCTGGTTCTGCCATGGCCGCAGAGAT
>JBEQAF010000013.1:0-35070 GCA_041640455.1 bacterium | reverse complement strand
CCTTATCAAAACCATATCCAGCCCCTACTGCTAAAACTAAGATAAAAAACACAACAAAAAAACTTTTTCTCATAGATACCTCCTGTTGGTTTTTTAATCAAATAATAACAATGGATTCTAAAATGTCAAGACTGGCTATTTTTTAAAGTCACTTTCACTGGATTCGTAATACTTTTTGTAACAGGTAGGACATATACTATGGCTGAATAATACTTCCGATCTTTCGGAAATGAACTTTTCCAGCTGGCTCCAGTAGCCCTTGTCGTCTCTTATTTTTTTACAGTGAGAACATATGGGGATTATACCTGATAGAACCTTAATCTCTTCTTTTGCCTTTTCAAGACTACGGTTTTTTTCAAGAAGCTCATCGGCATACTCTTTCTTCTTCTTCAGATAGTATAGACTAATTAAAACGACAAAAGCACTGAGAATGCTTATTAATGTAAGTGATAAGATAATAAATCTTTGCCTTTTCTGATTTTCCCTCTCAAGAGCTATTCTGTCTGTCACATCAAAAATAATGGAAAATAAAAGCGGCCTGTCACCCAGCTTGATGGGATATGAATATACCTCTACATCTCTTATCATGCCGTTTGCGAGTCTATGTCTGAAGTTAAAAAAGTTTCTTCTCTGCTCCTTTGCCTTCTGCATCTCCTCTTTAACCTGCTCATGTGTGAGGGTATTTATCTCAGTTATTTTCTTCTCAGTAAGCCTCTCATATCCATAATATTCATAGGCAGAGTTATTGGCATCAATTATAAAGCCTGTTTCAGGGTCAATTATTAACATAACGGTTCCGTGATTCTTAAAAAGATTATAGTCAAAAGCGCTGTTTTTAATCCTTTCAACCCAGCCTTCCTTTAACTGCTCTAAAGTCTCATTGATAATTATTGATCCCTTCGGTAGTTCAAGCTTCGAAATTTTATGCTTTAGCAGGAGCTTACCATTAAACATGTATCTATTGGGGCTTTCCATCTTAACAGGGATCTGATCTGCCTTTTTACCATTAAGTATCATAAGAGCCATCTTACCTGCCTCTTCTCCGTGGGCAACACCTGATATTACCTTGCCTCCCAGTACATTGAACTTAATAAGATGATCCTGAAGGACGAAAAATTTAGCGCTGGTGGCATTTGATAAATATTCAATCACATAGTCAGACTCATAAAGAATCCCCTTCGGTGACCTTAAATATGAAAGATGAAAAACTACATCATTACTATCAAGCCTTGAGAGTTCATTTGCCATCTCATCCAGTTCCAGATTGTTCAGATATAAGACTTTAACCCTATCTTCATAAGCTTTTATGTATTTTTTAAAGCTTTCAAGGTTTTTTATCTCAGGAATTCTTGTTCCAGCTATTACGGCAATTTTTTTTGGATTTTTAGAAAGGCTGAAAGCCAGTTCAATATTTTCCTGTATGGACATATGTTCATTTACACCTGTTATATTTTTTTGACCTTTGATCATACTGAGATTAAACTCGTTAATTCCACAGAATACTATGGGGGTATCTTTGAAAAAGAGTTCTCTTTTTTTTAGCACATAGTCTAAGGCATAGTCATCGGTTACAATTATGAGATCAAATCTAAAATTTTTGTATTTATAAAGAAACAGCGCTTCTATGTATTTAAGATAGTCTTCTGTGTAGCTCTGCCTCAAAAGGTCAAGATACTCAGTATATACCTTTATATGGGGCTCATTTATAGTTGAGAGCAAACCATTATTGATATTTGCCGTCCACTGGTAAGATGGGTCATAGGAGTGAATAATAAGTACATGTTTTATGTTGTCCTGTTCTCCATAAGCTGGCACAAGAAATGCCAAAAACATTAATAATATTAATATTTTTTTCTTCATCTCCCTGATTATAACAGCTATTTTATGAAGGAGCAACAGTAGTCGGTTAAACTTTTTACTCTCAAAACAAACTTTGAATTAGCAGGGACTTCAAAGGACTGTCCCGACCTTATGTTCAGCCAGTTTTCATTTCCAGGTAGCAAAACATCAAGATCTCCTTCCATAATCTCCATCAACTCCTTATCAGCAGTGTTAAACTCATACTCACCGATCTGCATTATCCCTAAGGTCTTTTTTGAACCATCTTTAAAGATTATGGTTCTGCTGGTTACTCCACCATTAAAATAAACATTTGCTTTTTTAACTACCGTCACATCTTTAAATTCTGACATGTTCAGCTCTTTTTTTAATATTTAAGACTATCAGACTGATTTTTAATTATCAATGGTTAAATTCCTTTAATAATTTAATTCCTGCTTTTTTGGCGATCTAAAATATGATAAATTGTCATAAAATTTTTAAGGATCACTATTATGAAAATAAAATTTGGAACAGACGGTTTTAGAGGTTATATTGGCAAAGATTTTACTTTTGAAAGGGCTACCACAGTTGCAAAGATGGCATTAAGCTATTTTCATAATAAAAAAAATAGCGTTGCCATAGGTTATGACACAAGATTTCTTTCTAAAGAAGTAGCAGAAGAGATATCAAGAGTAGCTGAAAACTATGGTTTTAAAACCTATCTAACTAAAAGCTTTGTTCCCAGCCCCGCCCTTTCTCTTTTTACTCATAAAAAAAGATTATCCTTCGGGATAATGATAACTGCAAGTCATAATCCGCCTCAGTTCAATGGTGTAAAGATAAAAGAAAGATTTGGAGGATCTGCATTATTTGAAACCATTCAGAGCATATCAAAAACTGAGATAAAAAATATCAGTCAAAAAGGCTTAACAAAAGAGACGGATATAAAAACGTTCTATCTTGATTTTTTAAAAAATCTCTTTCCCATTGATCAGATAGGCAGAATTAATCTGAAACTGCTTGTTGACCCTATGTTTGGCGCAGCTCAGGGTTATCTTACTGAGATATTCAAAGGCTCATTACTGACTATTCGGGAGATAAACAATTTTATAAATCCTTCATTCGGAAATGTTAATCCAGAGCCTACCGAATCAAATCTAATAAATACAAGAAATACTCTAATTAATGAAAATTATCAGATAGCCTTTGCCTTTGATGGAGACGGAGATCGCATAGCCGCCTTTGATGAAAGGGGTGTGTTTTACTCTACCCAGAAACTGCTCCCGCTCTTTTTACACTATCTCATTAAAAAGGGCGAAAAAGGTACAGTTATAAAAACAGTTTCAACTACCTCTTTGCTTTCTATCATAGCAAAGAAACATAATCTGCCTATTAAAGAGGTTCCCATAGGCTTCAAAAATATTGTTCCCTTTTTTCTTAACAAGGAGGCGCTAATAGGCGGAGAAGAAAGCGGCGGGATGGCTATAAAGGGATATATTCCCGAGCGAGATGGTATTTACATGGCTCTTATGATACTTAAGATGCTCTCAGAAGAGAAAAAACTGTTATCGGAGATATATTCAGAGATAGAAGAGATCTATGGCAGATTTTTCTTTAAAAGGGAAGATTACAGCTTTACGGATGAGAATAAGGTCAGAAAGATTCTAAATCAGCTTGATTTTGATCAGATTGCAGGGATTAAGGTGGCAGAAAAAAATTTTATGGATGGAAGAAAGTTTATTCTCTCTGAAAGCTCTTTTCTTCTTGTAAGGGTATCAGGAACAGAGCCTGTGGTTAGAGTCTATGCGGAAGCCGAAACTGAAGAGAAGGTTCATAATATATTTTCTTTCATAAAAAATATACTCAAGCAGAGCGGCGTGGATGTAAAAAAACACTAATATTTAACTAAAATAGCTGTCATATACTACCTTCCCAACAAAAAAGTCTGCCATGGCTATGCAGATATCCTTAAATGTGGACTTTAAAATCCAGTCAGAAGGCGGTATATTTGCCATTATTATGTTGTTAATGCTAAAATGCCCCATCATTGTTACACCGTAGATTACAATAAGACCATTTAAAAGATAGCCATATACTGCGGTTTTTCTGGACATAAAAAGGGCTGTTACAATAACTGCGTCAATGGCTGGCAGCAGTGAAGCAATAAAATATGTGGGACTTAAACCTTTCTGGGTAGGATCAAGCTTGCTGGTTATAAGGAAAGGATGAATCCGATAATGCAGTAAAAAAGCCGATACGGCAAGTAAAAAGAGGGCTAAAATAAGCAGTTTTCTGTTCATAGGCTACCTCGTAAAATCAACTTTATAACCAAGATAGATGGTTAAACCGATTGCCACAATATGTAAGATAAACCAACCAATGCGGTATCTCATAAAATACTGAAGCATAAAAAACCTCCTACTTAAGATAAACTCCAAGCCCGTAAAAAAAGGCAATGCCAATAAAATGTATGAGCCACCAGAGGGGGCTTAAAAAAGGGGCGGGCTTTTTCATATTACCTCCTCTATTTTATAATTCTGCCAAAGATTTTTAATATATCTTTTAAGTCTTATTTTTTTAAATTCAATTATAAATTTATCTTGCAGCTATTCGTTGTCAGGAAATAAAATCTTTTTTCCCCTCGCCTCTATCTCTGCCTTTTTACGTTTTTCTATTTATAACTCAGTTCCCATATAATTTTTGACATGATTCCTTAAATAATATTTACCAGACAAAAATTTTTTGTCAAATATTCGGACTGCAACAGACTTAGATTTTGTATTCCAATTTTTATATATTTGTGTTTTAATAGTTAATATATATTTTAGGAGGTTTTAGTATGATTACAAAAGACATGACCTTTCAGGAAGTGGTCAGGAGATATCCCCAAACAATTCAGGTTTTTGCAAAATATGGACTTGGCTGTATAGGCTGTCATGCTGCCCAGTTTGAAAATGTGGAACAAGGCGCTCTGGTCCATGGTATAAACGTGGATCAGCTGATTAAGGAGCTAAACGAGGCTATTGGGAAAAAGGATTAGCCCTTATTTAACATATCCTCTATTATTTTTATTATACTTTTTTTGCCTTCTTTAGTTTTTGATGAGAAATAGACCGGGGATATCCATTTAAGCTCATTATCTTTCTTTACCATTTCTGATCTTGAAAGCCGGTCTATTTTTGTAAATACTATTTGTGCGGGTTTCCTTAAAATTTTTAACCAGTCAAGAAGCATGGTCTCTTCATACTCAATACCTCTTGCTATATCTGCAAGTACAAAGACCATTCTCAGATTCTTAGATTTTAATATATAGGACTCCACAAGCTCTTTCCATCTCAAAATCTCCTGATTGGAAACCTTTGCATAACCGTAGCCTGGTAGGTCTGTAAGAATAAATCTTTTTTCTACCATGTAAAAGTTTATAGATCTTGTTTTTCCAGGAGTTTTGCTGGTATGGGCAATTCTGGTATTCAAGATACAGTTTATAAGAGATGATTTACCAACATTTGACCTGCCCGCAAAGGCAAACTCAGGCAGACCAAAACCTTTGTAATCATTAAAATCATATACACTTTTTATAAACTCAGCCTTCATTACAAAGCCTGCCTTATCTCACCAAGCCCGTAAAGATTTATAAATAAAAACAGATTAAACTCGCTGGGTTCTTTTCTATTTCTAAGATCAACCTTAATACTGTAACAGTTTTTAAGATATTCTACGCCAAATGCTGTTTCTTTTAAAACATCACTTTCTATATCGTATTTTATCCCTGCTGAAAAGGCTAAACTATTATTAATTCTTTTTATAACATCAAGGTTTAAAAACTCATCTTTTAAAATAGTTTTTGTATAGTTTACATTAAGATCAAATTCAGCATGTTTAACATTCAGGTAGCTCATAAAATCTTTTATATCCCTGTTTATATGACTAATCGTGCCTGTAAGTCCAAATATCCAGCTTTCACCGTAGGCTCTAAATAGTGCGCCAAGATCGCTAAAACTGCTTTCACCGTTACTATTATTAAGAATATAGCTCTGGTTTATATTTAGATTATACAAAAGCCTGCCGTCATACAGATCGTAATGTTTCTGCTCCAGATTATATTCAATCCTCCTATCACTGTTTAGAACATCTTTTTTGTCAAAAGTTCTGCTCAGGTTGTCAAATGCTTTTACTGGAAAAACAGGCGATAGGGATAGGCTATTTTTGTTTGCGTACCTTTCGTTAACCAGAAAGTTTTTATAAACTTTAAGCTCAGGATTAAAAATAACATACCCTTTTTTTTCTTCCTTTCTTAGCTGATCGGTATAATAATTGAAATAACCGGATATCTTCATTGAAAGGTCATGATCCTTTCTTGTTGATCTTAAAACACCATAGGGTTTTAAGATAAGCCTTTCGTAATTATTACTCCCCTGTGATACCAGGTTAAGACTGCCATCAAGATTATAAAAAAAATAATTATTAATACCTAAGGGATAAGAATCCTTATTTATAGATAAGGAGCTAAAGTCTCTATCATTCAGATTAAGATTGTAGCCATTGAAAAATGCCAGCGAGTAGATATCTCTTTTTATGGGTTTTTCAAGAAAAGCCATATTTCTTAGATAGGGCTGGCTTTTTTCTTCTCTATCATTTTTGTATTCATAAAAAAAATCTCTTCGGTTCAAAAGGTTTGTATTAATCTTTAGTCTGTTCTCTTTGTTATGTTTGAAATTGAGATGTAAATACTCACGATCTATCTTATAGTTTTCATAAAAAGAGAGATTCAGAAAGCCTTCCTCTTTCTTTGATAACATGTAACGAAATTCATTGTCAAAACCAATGGTGTCCTCAGTTCTTAAATTCAGGCTTAGAGTATTATCGTAGCTTTCATCTAAAAAAAAGTAATAGGGCTGATTTAAGACAAAGCCATGCTTTCCTGAAAAGCCAAAGACTGGCATAAGAAAACCTGACTCTTTTTCCTTCTTAACAGGGGCTATGAAATAGGGACTATAAAACATGGGAATATCCGATGCATAGAGTTTAACATCTCTGGCTGTGAGATACTGACCGAGATTAATTTTAATATCACAGCCTTTTATATACCAGGGCTTATCTATCCCATCGCAACTGCTAAAATATCCGTTTTTTATATAAAAACTGTCATTATCTAAAATGATTATCTCATCTCCCCATATAAATTTCTGTTTTTTTTTATCCTCTGAAAAGTAATAAAGCTCTACATTTTTAAGATATCCTTCTTTGTTTTTAAGGTCATATTTTAAACCTTCTCCAATCCCGAGAAAATCTCTCAGAATTTTTATCCTGCCGTCTACATAAATCATCTGATTTTTTTTATCAAAATAAACAGTGTCAGCATAAATTTTTAAACCATCCAGATCTGCCTCCACATTTCCTTTAGCCACCATATAGTCTTTCTCTCTTTCATAGAGAAACTCATCAGCTGTAATATCAATAACTCTTGAATACCCATCTGTTATTAACATTAAAAATAGAAGGGCTGAAAAAAGGATTTTATATTTCATCTTTTAAAAATTCCTTAGCCTCTCCTATGCCGTAAAGGGAACCAGTGAATATTAGGGGCTGGTCTGAAGAAAGAGCCGATTTAAGCGCCAGAGGGATATTTTTAAAAACAGAAAAGTTTTTTTCTTTTCCAAATCTTTTTTTTAGCTCATTATAGCTATAAGATCTCTCATTTTTGTTTGGTGCAACAAAGATCTTTAATGCCAGATCTCTGAACAGCCCTATCATCTCTGACATATCTTTATCTCTGAGCACATTTATTACAAAGATAAATCTTTTACTTGGATAAAATCTTTTTAAATTCTCAACCAGAGCGGTAACTCCATGAGGATTGTGAGCTCCGTCGATAATGAAAGGCGGTTCTTTTCTTATTATTTCAAATCTTCCTTCCCATCTGGCGTTTCTTATCCCCTTTTTCAATGCCAGATCAGATATTCGGTATCCCTTTTCCATCAAAATCTCTGCGGCAGCCAGTGCCAGAGAAGCGTTTTTAAACTGGTTTATCCCAACAAGATTTTTTAGCATCAGATTTTCTATATTTCTCCCTATACCTGAATAACCAAAGTCATAAAGCCCTTTTTCTGAAAAATTAAAATCTTTTCCCAGTATATAAAGAGAGGCTTTTTTTTGCTTCGCAATCTCTTTTATCACTTTAAGCCCCTCAGCGGTATCGCAGGCTGTAATGGCAGGTACCTTTTCCTTAATAACTGATGCCTTTTCAAAGGCTATTTTTTCAATGGAATCGCCCAGAAACTCCTTGTGCTCCAGACCGATATTGGTGATTATGGTTAGTTCGGGAGTTAACACGTTTGTAGCATCCAGCCTGCCTCCCAGCCCTGCCTCTATGATAGCAATCTGGACCTGTTTTTCATAAAAATACTGAAATGCAAGGGCAGTGGTAACCTCAAAAAAGGTATAGGGTCTGTCTTTAAAGGCAGATTTATCAATCATCTCTTTGATTTCAAGGGCTAACCTCTCTATATCCCTGTTGCTGATCTGTCTATTGTTAATCCTGATTCTTTCATTAAATCTTATCAGGTGTGGCGATGTATAAACACCAACACGGTAGCCTGCGCTAATCAGTATCTCGGATAGAAAGGCACAGGTAGATCCTTTGCCGTTTGTACCAACCACATGAATGGTCTTAATCTTTTTATGCGGATTACTTAGAAGGGACATAAGGATATGAATATTATCCAGCCCAAGTAGAATGCCGTATTTTTCTAATCCATAGAGATAATTTAAAACCTTCTCTTTCATAGCCAGAGTAATTATATAGAGAATGCTTAAAAAGGCAAACTAAATTTTAATCTTGCTTCCGTCTTCCAGGAGAATAATCTTACTGTTTTTAAGACCGCATAACTCCTGCTCAATCTGTTCTTTAAAAGGTGGTTTGATATGAAAAATGTATATCTTGATTTTTTTATGTTTTAGATTCTTGAGATCTTCCAAAAGAAGTGAAGGTGTCAGATGTTTGGTTATCAGGGCAAGCTCCTTATGACTACTGGGGAAGGAAACTTCAATAAAAAGCGCCCTGAGATCATCTATTTTATTAAGCCTGTCAATAAGCCCGGGGCATGGTCCTGTATCGCCAGTATAAACAAAATATCTACCATTCTTTCCAACAATAAATCCTGAAGAATCAATGGAGTGATTGGTTTTAACTGCTTCAAAGCTATAGCCGCCGTTTATTTTTATCTCCTGTCCGATATTTACGGGACATAGTGCCAAAACCTTTTTCCCTCTCTTCCCCTTTATCTCAAAAAAATCAGGCCAGATCTTATTGTTCATTACATATTTTTTAATCATATCAAGAACTTCTGGTATACCATATACTGTTATGGGTCCCTTCCCCATCATAACAAAGTTGTCTGCAAGGAAACAGAGGTCCTTAATATGGTCAAGATGGGAGTGGGTGATAAAAATTGCCTGAATCTTCTTCTGCCTTTCAAGAGATAGCGGAGATACAACTGTGCCTGCATCGAGCAGTATTTTATTATCAAGCAGAAAGGTGACCGGGTTATGCTTTGGATCTACACCACCATAACAGCCTAAGACCTCAATCTGCATAAAACCCCCAAAAAGATTTATTTTAAATTACAACTTTTAGCCATGATATTGAAAAAATTTATAAAATCTTCTTTATCTTCTCCGCTCACATATTTTTCCCATCTTTTAACAAGGGCGCTACCAACCACCACACCATCTACATGGGAGATAAACTTTTTAACTATATCTGGCGAGGAGATACCAAAGCCGAGAACCACAGGAAGACCGGTAAATTTTTTTGAATTTTCTATCTGCGTTTTTATATCTAAGGATAAACTGTCTCTCTCTCCGGTCACACCAGTTACAGAAACAAAGTATAAGAAGCCGCATGCATAGGTCTTAATTTTTAATAGCCTGCTTTCATCTGAGGTTGGCGCAGCCAGGAAAACCGATATAATCTTCTGCTTTTTTAGAATATTTACAAACTCCCGTGCTTCTTCTGGCGGAAGGTCTACTGTTAATATCCCGTCAACACCTGCATCCGCCGCATCTTTTGCAAAATCTGTAAGCCCGTAACGATAAAAAGGGTTATAGTAACCCATAAGAACTATTGATGTTTGATATTTTTCTCTAAACCTTTTTACAAGAGCCAGTATCTTCCTAAGATTGGTTCCTGATTTTAATGCCCTCTCCATGGCTCTCTGAATGGTCTCTCCATCTGCCATGGGGTCTGAAAAGGGAACACCGAGCTCGATTATATGAGCGCCATTTTCTGCAAAAAAACAAAGGGCTTCATAGGTTTTTTCGAGATCAGGATCACCTGCTGTAATATATGGGATAAAAGCCTTTTTCCCCTCATTTTTTAATTTTCTGAAAGTTTCTTCAATTCTATTTTTCATTTATTATCTCGCTTACATGGGATACATCCTTGTCACCTCTTCCAGAAAGGTTTACAAGAACAAGTTTACCTCTTAAAATATTAGCATTTTTTATCACATAGGCAATAGCATGACTGCTTTCGAGCGCAGGTATAATCCCCTCCATCTCTGCCATCAGCCTGAAGGCATATAATGCCTCGTTATCGGTAGCATAGGTATACTGGGCTCTACCGGACTCAAAAAGATAGGCATGCTCAGGTCCAACACTGGCATAATCAAGTCCTGCAGATACCGAATGGGTTGTAAGAATCTGCCCATCCTGATCCTGCAGCAGGTAGCTTTTGGTACCCTGAAAAACACCCACACTACCACCGCTAAATCTTGCCGCATGTTTTCCCGTATCTATTCCCAGTCCACCTGCCTCAACTCCAACCAGTTTAACCATCTTATGATTTAAAAAGGGGTAGAATATACCCATAGCATTGCTTCCGCCCCCCACGCAGGCTACCACATAATCGGGTAGCTCTCCCTCAAGCTTTTTAATCTGCCTTATGGCTTCTGATCCGATAACCGATTGAAACTCTCTTACCATCTGGGGATAAGGATGGGGTCCAAATACAGTCCCTATAACATAATGGGTATTCCTTACATTGGTCACCCAGTCTCTTAGGGCTTCATTTATGGCATCCTTTAATGTTTTGCTCCCTGAGTAAACAGGTATAACCTGGGCTCCAAGTAATTTCATTCGAAAAACATTCAATGCCTGTCTTTTGGTGTCCTCCTCACCCATATAGATGGTGCAGCTCATCCCAAACAATGCGGCAGCTGTTGCAGTTGCCACTCCATGCTGTCCCGCCCCCGTCTCTGCAATGACTCTTGTCTTACCCATTTTTTTTGCCAGCAGGCACTGACCTATAGCATTGTTTATCTTATGAGCACCAGTATGACATAGATCCTCTCTTTTGAGATATATTTTACATTTCAGCTTATCAGAAAGCCGCTGGGCAAAGTATAACGGAGTTGGTCTGCCTACATACTGGGCAAGGTAATATCTAAGCTCCTTTTGAAACTTTTTATCCCTGATCAGTTTGTAAAAAGCCCTTTCAAGCTCGTAAACTGCAGGCATAAGCGTTTCGGGAACAAATCTCCCGCCAAACTTACCAAAATAGCCCTTCTCATCAGGCAGATACTTCATTAATCAAAATCTCCTTGAATAAAATTATTCTGATTTTGCCTTAAATAATTAAAAAATTCAAACATCTTTTTTTCGTCTTTCACTCCTGGCTCTTTTTCCACCCCCGAGGAGATGTCTATTGCATAGGGTCTGATATTAAAAATCTCTTTCAGGTTTGAAAGATTAATACCACCAGCAAGAATATAATCTCTTTTTAAATGTTTTAATAGACTCCAATCAAATCTCTCTCCTGTACCGCCATATAGCTTATCGGAATAGGTATCAAGAAGCGGAAAATATTTACTCTTAGCAACCCTTTCTATGTCAGAGCTATCCTTTATCCTGAAAGCCCGAATAATCTTTGGAGATGGAATTTTTTTCAACTCCATATCTATGTCTCCATGTAACTGAATCCTGTCCAGATTACAGTAACTAAATATCTCTGCAATCCTTTCCTCATCTTCATCAACAAAAACACCAACCTTTACAACAAAGGGAGGTAGCTTTAATATAATTTCTTTTGCTTTATCTGGTTCTATATACCTTTTACTGTCTTTAAAAAAAATAAAACCCACCGCATGGGCGCCAAATTTTATAGCCATCAGTGCATCTTGAAGCCTTGTAATGCCACATATCTTAACTTTTATCATAAACTTACATCCAGAAAATCTTTCAATCTTGATGCGATATCTTCTGCAACCATAAAAGATGTGCCGATGAGAAACCCTGATACCCCTGCTAAAAGATACTTTTTTATCAACTCTTTCTCCTCTATGCCACTCTCGATAATTACGGGCTGATAAGGAGGAATTTTTTTCAGCAGATTCAGACCATTACTAACATCAATCTTCAGTGACTCAAGATCCCGATTATTAATGCCCAACAGGTACCCCGATAGATCTGCCAGTTTCTCATAGGCAGATTCTCCATGTACCTCTATGAGCTGGTCAAGCCCGATCTCCCTGCATATTGCCAGATAATCTTTTATCTGAGACCTATCAAGCATTTCGGATATTAACAGGACACAGTCGGCACCATAAGCCTTTGCTTCAAATATCTCATACTCATCTACAATAAAATCTTTTCTTAAAAGCGGTAGACGGGAAACGGATCTTATGTTTTTCAGATATTCGAGAGATCCCTGAAAGTACTGCTCTTCCGTAATTACCGAGATAGCAGAAGCACCATTATCTTCATAAATTCTGGCAATCCTCAGGGGGTCAAAGGCTTCTCTTAATATACCTTTTGAAGGAGAAGCTTTTTTCACCTCCGCTATAATCTTAGGTTTTAATGGAAATCTTTCAGAAAAAGTCTCATAAAAGGCGCGTTTTTCAGAAAAGGGTTTTTTTTTAATCTCAGCAAGCGGAATCTTTGATTTTTTTTCCCTTACAAGCTCCCGCTTAATCTTTGAAATATGGGATAAAAAGCTCATAGATTACTTTCTTTTATAAGATTTTCAAGGGTCTTTAAAGCTTTACCGGTGTCTATAAGCTCTTCTGCCAGTTTTATTCCATCTTTTATGTTTTTTGCTTTTCCGGCAATATACAAACCTGCTCCAGCATTCAAAATAACGATAGCTTTTTTAGCACCCTTCTCCCTGCCTTCAAATAATTCTCTTATAATTCTTGCATTGTCAGCAGCCGATCCACCTTTGAGCTCTGCAAAATCATAAATAGGCATACCAAAATGTGTGGGGCTGATAAAATAATTTTTAATCTTCCCGTCAATAAGCTCAGAAACCTTTGTATCCTTAGTAACAGTTATCTCATCCATCCCGTCAAGCCCATGAACAACCATAGCCCTTTTCGCACCAAGTCTGAGAAGCACATTTGCCAGCACTTCACATAGCTCCTCTCTATAAACACCAAGTAGCTGATATTTTGCATTTGCTGGATTGGTTAAAGGACCAAGAATATTAAAAATAGTTCTTATACCTATCTCCCTTCTGGGACCTATGGCATATTTCATGGCCCCATGAAATGTGGGAGCAAACAGAAAGCCAATATTTACCTTTTTTATGCATCTTGATACCGTATCAGGTGTAGCCTCAATGTTAACACCCAGCTCTTTCAGCACATCTGCACTGCCACACACGCTTGACACAGACCTGTTGCCATGCTTTGCCACCTTTATCCCCGCACTGGCTATTACAATGGCAGTAGCAGTAGAAACATTAAAAGTAAGGGTACCATCTCCACCGGTACCACAGGTATCAAGGATAGTTTCTCTGTCTATGTTTATGTCATCTCTATCAATATCCACATCAACACCTTCAACGGGTATTCTTAACGCTTTCTCCCTCATTACCCTTGCGGCGCCAGTAATCTCATCAACCGTCTCTCCCTTCATCCGTAGTGCGGTTATAAAAGCACCTATCTGTGCCTGTGTGGCTTCCCCGCTCATTATCTCGTTCATCACCTCTACCATCTCCTGCTCTTCCAGATCTATTCGGTCAACTACCTTATGAATGGCTTCTCTGATCATCTTTCAGCCTCCCAGAAATTTTTTGACAGTATAAGAAAATTTTTAAGAATCTTCTTCCCTTCTCTGGTAAGAATAGACTCGGGATGAAACTGCACACCGTCTATGGGTAAGCTTTTATGCCTGATGCCCATAATCTCCCCATCTACCGTCCAGGCAGATATCTCAAATTCCTGAGAAAGGCTCTCCTTTTTTATAGCCAGAGAATGATATCGTGTGGCTTCAAAGGGGTTTTCTACGTTCTTGAAAACTCCTTTACCATCATGAAATATAAGAGATGTTTTGCCATGCATAAGGCATTTTGCCTTAATAATCTCTCCCCCGAAGGCAAAACCTATTGACTGATGTCCCAGACACACTCCCAGTATGGGGATCTTTCCTGCAAAATGTCTTATAACTTCCACAGATATGCCAGCTTCTTTGGGGCTACAAGGTCCAGGAGAAATTACGATCTTCTCAGGTTTCATCTTTTCTATCTCCTTTATACCTACTTCATCGTTTCTGAATACAACCACCTGTTCACCAAGCTCTCCAAAATATTGAACCAGATTATAGGTAAAGGAATCATAGTTATCAATCATAAGAAGCATATATGGTTACTCCATTATCTCTTTCAGATTAGTCAAAGATTTAAAAAGCGCCTTTGCTTTATTTATAGTCTCAAAATACTCATTTTCAGGGACTGAATCGGCAACCACTCCTGCTCCTGCCTGAATATAGATCTTATTTTTCTTCTTCAGCATGGTTCTTATGGTAATGCAGAAATCCATGTTGCCGTTGTAACCAAAATATCCAACTCCGCCGGCATAAAACTCTCTTTTTTCATTTTCAAGCTCTTCTATAATCTCCATGGCTCTTATCTTGGGTGCACCTGTTACTGTGCCTGCAGGAAAGGTAGCTTTAAATACATCAAAGGCATCCATCCCATCTTTAATCTCTCCCTTAACCGAAGATACTATATGCATTACATGGGAGTATTTTTCTATCTTCATAAATTCAGGAACTGAAACAGAGCCTGTTTTCGCAATCCTTCCCACATCATTTCTTCCCAGATCAACCAGCATAATGTGTTCAGCTATCTCCTTAGTATCAGCAAGTAGATCCTCCTCCAGCTTTCTATCTTCCTCTTCTGTCTCACCCCTTTTTCTTGTACCTGCTATGGGTCTTACCTCCACTACCCCCTTTTCAAGCCTTACCAGTATCTCAGGTGATGAACCTATCAGACTAAACTCATTAAAATTGAGAAAAAACATATATGGAGAAGGATTTATAACCCTCAGAGCACGATAAAGATCAAGATCTTTTACATCTGCTACGGCGCTGAAACGTTGAGAAAGAACAACCTGAATTATATCACCATCACATATATATTCCTTAGAACGTAATACCATTTCTTCAAAACTTTCTTTGGAGATATTGCTCTTTAAATCTTTGATAAGAAAATTGGCTGATTTATCCTGTTTAAGGGGAGATTTCAGTAGTTTTATTACCTCTTTCAGACGGGCATGACTATCCTCGTCTTCGGATGGTGAAAGAGAGATAATATACATGCGATGAGCAAAATTATCAAATACAACAAGCATTTCTGGAAAAACAAAGAACATATCGTATATATTCAGATTTTTTGGCTTAAGATCTGGCAATCTTTCAAAAAACCTTATCATATCATAGCCAATGTAGCCTACAGCCCCACCTGGAAATCGAAGAGGTATCTCTGATTCCGAAAGATCAAATTTTTTAAGAATCTCCTTTAAAGTATCAAAAGGATTATCTACCTTAAGCTGGTCGTTTACTAAGCCTGTCAGATATACATGATTGCCTTTGCTTTTAAAGATAAGAAAGGGCTTAAAACCAATTATAGAATATCTACCAAGCCTATCCTTGCTCTCAACACTTTCAAGAAGAAATGAGGGAGAATCTTTGAAACGATCCGCCACCTTCTTGTAGGTGGATAAAGGTGTATCGAGATCAGCCAGTGTCTCCTTTATGGACACATTTATCCTGAAGTTATCAGTTTTTGACAGAAAATCCTTCAGCTTCGTAGCATCACTCCTTGAGTTTTAAGAAATTATATCACAATTTTAACAACTTTCTAAAAAATTCATTGAAAAAAAATTTCATAAGCACAATAATAACTTTTTATGAGTCTTAAAGATGAGATAAAAGCTCTGGCAAGTAAAAAAAGGGCGATTATTTTAGCCCACAACTATCAGCGCCCTGAAGTACAGGATATTGCCGATTTTGTGGGAGATTCGCTCGAGCTAAGCACAAGAGCCAGAGATTGCAAAGAGGATATTATCATCTTTTGTGGTGTTCATTTCATGGCAGAGACTGCAAAAATTCTATCACCCGAGAAAAAGGTCATTATACCCAGAGCTGATGCAGGCTGTCCTATGGCTGACATGATAAACTATCACTCTCTTCTTGAATGGAAAAAAAAATATGAAGGCTATAAGGTGGTCACATATGTAAACTCCACAGCAGAAGTAAAATCTATAAGTGACAGCTGTTGCACATCATCAAATGCAGTTAAAGTGGTTGAAAAAATTGATAGCCATAAGATACTTTTCGTTCCTGATAGAAATCTCGGACATTATGTGTCAAGGTTCGTTAAAAAAGATATAATCTGCTGGGATGGGTTCTGTCCCACCCATGAGAGATTAACTGGTGAGGATATATTAACTGCTAAAAAAATTTATCCTGAAGCAACGGTACTGGTTCATCCTGAATGCAGACCTGAGGTAGTTGATCTGGCAGACAGAGCTCTCAGCACCTCAGGTATTATTAAGTTTTGCAGAGAATCGGACAGCAAAATCTTTATTATTGGCACAGAGGAAGGGATACTTCACCGTTTAAAAAAAGAAAATCCCCATAAAACATTTGTGCTTGCCTCCAAAAAACTTATCTGTCCCAATATGAAGCTTACATCTCTTGAAGATGTTTATAACTCCCTTAAAAACCTTCAGTCGGAAATTAATCTTTCTGAACATGTTATTTATAGAGCCAGAAAGGCTCTTAATCATATGTATGAACTGACGCTATGAGCTTTGATATCAGTAAAATTAAAGAGTACGAGAACATCGCCTTTGTTAAACTACTGGGCATAAAGATCCTTAAAATTGAAGAAGATGAAGCCCTCGGTTCCATGAAGGTTAAAAAGAACATGGGCAACTATATGGCATATCTGCATGGCGGGGTAGTTGCTTCACTTATTGATACCATAGCCTTTTTTCCAGGAAAACTTCTACCATCGGGGAGAAAAATTACCACCACAAGCCTGGAGGTTAAATACATAAGACCTGTATCTGTTGGTGAGGTTTTAACAGCAAAGGCAAAGATAATTCATCTGGGTAAGAAGATCGGGCTCATCGAGGTTTCGGTCACCAATCCTGATGGCAAGCTGGTGGCTAAGGGGACAGTGTCTGTAATTAATATTTCCGAGTAAAATCTGAATCTTCAGGCTCACTTGAAAAATCTTTTTTTTATGATTAAATTTAAAATAAAAAAAGGAGTTGCCTATGCCGCTGGGAGAGAATACCAAAACCATTAAAGTTACAATGGAATCTAAGTACAAAGAGGGAGATATTATCTGTGAAAAAGGAAATATTAACTATGAGGGAAACATATATCTATGGGAAGCCAGACAGTCTCATTACGGTATGAGCTATGATGTGAACATTAACGACAACGGAAAGATCAGCTCAAAGCATATGGATCTTATCATAGCGTCAATAAGAACAAGCATTGAAGAAAACATTGTGGAGACTACTTACAAGATAAATATGTAGATTAAAACTCTATTTTCTTGAATCTCTCAGCGATATACACCAGTGCCCCAGCTCTTTTACCTCTTGATTGAGGGTTCTTATTCTCTGACTGCAGGTCTGAATTATCCTTATAAGCATTTTTATAGCTGTTTTTGTGCTCTTTTCAAGAATGGTTTCAAAATCCTTCTTACTTAGAGCCAGCACTGTAACAGGCGTATGGGCAACAACAGAGGCATTATGAGGAGCCTCATCAAAAAAGCTCATCTCCCCTACTACCTCTCCTTCACCCAGTATGGCTAGTATTTTAAAATTCTTATCATCAATAGCTTTTACCACCTTTGCCTGACCGGAGGTTAGCAGCATCAGCACCTTGGATACCTCATCCTCTTTGATAATAGTCTCCCCTGCCCCATAGGATACAGGTATCATCTGTCTTACAACCGTGGAGACCTCATCCTGCGAAAAACCTTTAAAGAATTTTAATCTTGAATAGTTATTTATCATAATGTTGATAATTGCAAAAAACGTTCCAATTTATTCGCATTTTTAGTATATTATACAACTTAATATGAGAAAAGCAATATTTATTGCAGATGCCCATCTTAAATCTCCAGATAGCTCGGAATATAGAGATGCTGTTATATTTCTTAAAAAATTGACGGAAGATCAAAATCTAAACGCCCTCTTTATACTGGGTGATTTTTTTGATTTTTTTGTAGGGTTCCCTCATATTATCTTTTACGAGCATTTAGAGATTGTGGGGCTTTTAAAGGAATTGGAAAATAAAGGGATAGCTATTTTTTACCTTGAGGGGAATCATGATTTTTTTCTGAAAAAACTAAACCGCTACGGCTCGAAAATCAACTTTATTCCAGGTCATTTAGACCTTATGCTGAATGGCAAATATCTCATCTCCCATGGAGATCTGCTTTATGATAAAGACTATGCCCATCGTATTATGACCTTTGTAATTAAAAACCCCGTTACAAACCTTTTTTCCTATCTACTGCCACCCCATCTGGTCTATCACTTTGCTCATTTTGTCTCAAGATTTAGCAGAGAAAGATTAAGAGAAGATTTTGACCCCCATATGTTAAATGGCTTTATTGATAAAGCAATATTATCAGGGTATGGCGGTGCAGTTTTGGGACACTTTCATAAAGAAGCTGTTATTAAGCGAAACATGGAAGGAAAAAATTTCACACTTTATCTTCTCGGTAGCTGGCAGATTGAAAGAAGCTACCTTCTGCTGGAAGATGGGCATTTCAATTTTTGCAGATTTTCAAACTAATAGCTACCAAGTGTGCCCAGCCTTCTCGCCCTTTTTTCGAGATACAGAAAGGTAAAAATCCCTATTAAGAAATACAGCATGCTATTAATCATGAGATAGAACATAGGAGCACTGAACAGAATATGATAAAAATCTACTTTATTAAGAATAAGCTCCCTTATTATCTTAAGCCCCTCCGTCATGGGCAGTAAAACAGATGCCTGCTGTATAATTTCAGGGAAATAGTTTAAGGGAATAATGGCGCCAGTAAAGATAAGCAATAAAAATCTCGTTATTGTTGTAATGGGACCCAGCCTTTTAAAAATCAGAGTAAGTCCCGCAAAAAAAAGCCCCAACCCATAAAGCCCAAGATAGGTCAAAATCAGAATAGGCAGAACATTTAGAGGAATCGATATATTAAGCTCAAAAATAAGATTGAATATGATAAGTATAATAACTCCATTCCAAAAGGTAATTATAAATCTTGCCACGCTTCTACCAAGCATGTTGTAGATTAGCGAGTAGGGGGTTAAAGCTATCTGCTCTAAAATACCTATGTGCAGGTCTTCCCTTAATGCTGAGCCTAAATGCCCAACCGCATCAAGGGCAAAAAACCAGATAGTAAAACCAATAAGCTTCTGGGAGACGGTTAGCTTGTCTATGATTACCTCACCATTTGAGAATGTGGCTGAAGAGTATATAAAACCGAGAAAAATAAAAACTAACATTATGACTGAGGAGATCCGCTCAAAGATATATCTTTTGAAATACACAAACTCTCTGTAACTTTCCGCCATTATTATGCCCATCATTGCCCACCACCAGCCATCAGGAATAGCTCCCCCGCTCAATAAAGATCTCTTCCAGAGTTGCTTCTCTTGTTTCGATGTCAATAACTTTTAGAGTATTTATTGTTTGCATAAAAGAGCCAAAACCATCTTTGGGGATCTTTTTTTCTATCTTTTTTATATCATTACCATCCTTAAGGGTAATTATATAGGTCTTCTCTGAAAATCTGCTTTTAATATTATCTATGGTATCGAAAGAAAGTATTTTCCCGCCTTTCATAAAAACCAGATAATCACAATTTTTTTCAATTATATCAAGATGATGTGATGTAAGAATTACCGTTTTGCCATCATTGTATGATAGCTCTTTTATTAGTTTCTGCATATTCTGACTTGATACGGGGTCAAGCCCGAGAGTGGGCTCATCTAAAAGCAGCACTGTCGGATTATGAAGGGTTGATATGATAATAGCTATTTTCTGTTTCATCCCCTGAGAGAGATTTCTTACGGGACTATTTATTTTATCTTCTAATCCAAAAAGTCTGAACAACTGCACAGCTCTATCTATAGCTGTTTTTAGATTTACACCTTTAAGCATGGCAAAATATTTCACATTCTGAATAGGTGTAAAGTTCCAGAAGATATTTCTTGACCCCTCCAGGATAGCTCCAATCTGAGATAAGAGCCTGAAATTCTCTGGATAAAGAGACTCGCCATTTATAAATACATTACCTTCATCAGGATAAATTAAGCCGCAGACTGTTTTAATAAGAGTGGTCTTCCCTGCTCCGTTGGGACCTATAATGCCATAAACTTTAGAAGAATCAAACTCTAAGGATACATCTGACAGGGCATTTATTAGTTTACCTGAATTTTTAAAATTTTTATGCAGTCTCTGCAATACCAGTGTTTTCATCTTTTTTTATAAAGAATATAAAAGCCATAGCAGGTCTTCTTGATGCCTGATTGGTAACAAAATGAATACTTTCAAAAAGATATCCTTTCTCAGTCCATTGATTCAGAGCCCTTTCTATATCCTCATCGGTGACAACAGATAACTCAACAACTTTGTAAATCATAGTTATATTATAAGCATCCTCTACCTTTTTTGAAAGAATAAACAGGACAAACAAAGCCAGGAATAATATAAAAGTGTTAGATGCTGACAGATTTGACATAAATTGAGGGGCTGTTAAAATTTTAATTAAGAGTTATGACAGACCAGATTCTTTTAAAAATCATAGAGGCAGAACGAACCTACAAAAAGCTACTTGAGGAGGAGCGAAAAAGTGCTGAAGAGGAGATTGAAAAGCTAAAAGCTGAAGAGGAGGAAAAATTTAAGAAAATTCAGGATTTCCTTGAAAAACATTTATCAGAGACCCGTCAGAGCCAGATTCAGGATTTCGAAAAGAACCTTGAGAGGGAGGTCTCATACTTTGACAGGCTGATTGAAAAAATAGAATTTATTGATCACTCGGTTATAAAAAAAATACTGGAAAAACATTTTTACAGGATACTACCCCTATGATAAAGCCTCTTTCAAAGGTTCAGATAGTGGGTCCTGCAGATCTTCTTTACGATACTATCAGTTTTTTAAAAAATGAAAAGGTAATACATCCCGAAAAGGAGATAGAAAGCTTTTGTAGCGAAGCTAAGGAGCATTTAAGAAACTGCAGTATATCTGAAGAGGCAGTAAAAGAACGGATCTATCTCGAGTCCTTAAAAAAAAAGATAGAAGAGTTTATTAGCCTTGCTGGGAACTTTAATTTTTCAGAAAAACCAGATTATCTGGTTGATATAAAAAATCTTCCTCTGGAGATAGATGGAGATCTGAAAAATTTAAAAGAGCTAAAAAAACACTTAGAAGAGAATCAGACAAAGCTTAAGGATTTTAAACTTTATGCTCTTTTTTATTCCCTGACAGAGGAGATAGTAGGTGGTGAAAAGGAGCCTCACCTCTTAGAGATAATAGGATTGGTTTTAAAAAGTGAAGAGGCTACCAGAAAGCTTCATCAGATTCTTGAAGATAAAACAGGAGGCATTTATAGACTGATTACAAAAAAGCTTGAAAGTGGAGAGATAGTGGCAATTATTTTTTCTTCAAAAGATGTGGATATAAATCTAAAAAAAGAGCTGAAAGAGTTGAACATTCCAGAGCTTGCCACACCGCCTGCTTTAGCTGCCCTTCCCCTTTCTGAAAAAGTCCATATGGTAAATGAAAAAATAGCAGTTTTAACTCAGGAAGAGGCAAAGATAAAAAATGCTATTTCAGATCTGGTGAAAAACAAAAAGGGTTACTATCTCAGGGCTCTTGAAATACTTGATGAAAAATTATCAAAGCTTAAAGACCTTATATATGTTTACAAAACGGATAAAATATTTTCTCTTTTTGGCTGGATTCAGAAGGACAGGCTTTTAGAACTTTCAGAAAAATTAAGAGCCAGATTTGACGGATATGTTATTCTCGAAGAGCAGACCATACTTGAAGAAGATAAGGAAAGGATGCCTGTAATCATAGTAAATCCTGATTATCTTAAGCCCTTTGAAGTACTGACAAGAATACTACCCATTCCTGCCTATAAATCTTATGATCCTACCCCCTTTCTGGGCATTTTTTTTCCACTATTCTTTGGCATAATAGTAGGAGACTTAGGTTATGGGCTTATAATAATAATCTTATCATTAATTATTCGGCAGGCTTTTAAAGACAGAGATTTTGCTGTCAGTATCTCAAAGGTGCTGGGATACGCTGGCACCTCTGCCCTCATTTTCGGGATCATCTATGGTGAGTTTTTCGGAGATCTGGGGAAAAGGATTGGATGGAATCTGATAAAAATAGTAGATCGGGAGCACTCTATCCTTCAGCTTTTCATAATATCAATTATAATCGGTATTGTGCACATATTTATCGGTCTGATACTAAATGTGTTAAAACCCGCTGAAAAAAAGGAAAGATTAATATCCCTTTCCATAATGTTAAACATATTTTTACTTTTCAGTATCCTGTATCTTTTTTTTACTGAAGGAGCAGGAAAAACCGCTCAGTTTTTAATATTTCTTTTGGCATTAGTTTTTGTATTCTCTTTTATTACTTTCGGCATTATCTTCCCGCTGGAACTGATAAAATCTCTCGGCAATATTGTATCCTACGGTAGAATAATGGCAATAGGGCTTTCTTCCATCATTCTCGCCAATGTGGCAAACAGCTTCCTTGATATTACAGGAAATATATTTCTCGGAGTTTTTATCGCCCTTTTATTTCATTTAACTAATATAGTATTATCAATTTTTTCACCTTCCATCCATTCCTTAAGACTTCACTATGTGGAGTTCTTTTCAAAGTTTATGAAATTTGGTGGTAGAAAATTTAACCCGTTATGAAGGAGGTAATGATGGAAACAAAAGTTCTTTTAGCCTTTGCAGCGGCACTGGCAGTAGGATTATGTGGGCTGGCTACAGCATGGGCTCAGTCAAAGATCGGCTCAGCAGGATGCGGAACCATTGCTGAAAAGCCTGAGCTCAGCGGGACTATAATAATACTTATTGCTATTCCAGAAACGATTATAATACTTGGCTTCGTAATTGCTGCTATGATACTTTTCCAGATAAAATGAAGTCCCAAAATAAGATCCTGTCTTATTTGAAGGAAAGCTTTGAAAAAGAGCTTTCCGCCCTGAAAGAAGAGACAGAAGCAAGAAAAAAAGAGATTATGGAGGCTTATAAAAAAAAGGCGGCAGCGCTCAAGGCTTCCTTTGATGAAAAAGAACGTCTCATGCTCGAGGAGCTGAAAAAGGAGTATGATTATCTTCATATTTTTAGAATTAATCAGAAAAGATTAATGCTACAGCGTAAGGTAAGAGAACTTATTGATAAAAATCTCCGAGAGGTATTAAAATCTCTCAGAGACCAATCCTATGAACGGGTATTTCACAATCTTGTTAAAGAAACACCCCATCTTAACTGGAAATATGTAAAAGTAAACCCTGAGGATAGAGAGCTTGCCCTGTCTTTTTTTCCTGAAGCTATTATCGTTGAGGAGGAGCATATATCAGGAGGATTTGAGCTCGTCTCAGAGGATAAAAGGGTTTTTTTATCTAATAGCTTTGAAAAACGAGCGGAAAGAATAAAGGATGATGTTGAGCAGGAAATATTTTCAGATATCTTAGATGTTCTGGAAGATAAGGATGATTAAACAGGTCTGGATAACTGGATATCCCTTTGAGTTTCTGCTTGCCCGCATTGGGGTTAGGCGGAGAACACTTATTGAAAATCTTATCTTTTTCAGAAGACAGCCTGAGATGATTCCCTATTTTGACATAACAAGTTACAACCTTACCTTCCGAAAGGAACTTGGTTTCTGTTTTTTTAAGCTCAGTGAAAGCTATAGAAGAATGTTTAAAAATGTATTTCTTGTCTTTGAGCTAAGTAGCCTGGTTAATATGATAAGATATGCCCTTTACGAAAATATTTCTGAGCTAAAAAAGATTTACATGGGTTCTTTTTTCTCTGCTCAAATAGGAGAAAACCTTATTAAGAAGCAGTCTTTTGGAGAAAAACTCTCAGCCCTTTGTGATTATCTGTCTGATTTTAATAAAGATTTTTCCGAACTACCAGAAATATTCACAAAGCACGGGTTAAGGGAGTTTGAAAAAAACTTTACCAGATTCTATCTTGAAGGGCTTTTGAAAGATAAAAAAAATACTGCCGAAGTAAAAGAATTTATTGGTATTTTTATTGACCTTTATAACATTAATGCCATCTTCAAGAAAATTAGATGGGATAGCAATGAAAATATTGTTTTCATAAATGGAGGTTCTCTGACAGAGAAGCGGATTATTGAAATGATTAATAAAAACAAGGGCTTTAAGCCCCTTTCATATCTAAGGAAGCAGATAACCCATTGGGCTCACAAAGGGAAAGGCTCTGAAATCTATTATTTTCTCCATTACATCCTGCTTTTGTATCTTGAAAATATTAACCTTAACATACTTATCAATACTCTTGAATATGAAAGAGATACTGTTGAAAGGGAGCTTTTATGAATAAACAGCTGGTCTTTTTGTGCTCTGAAAAATTAGGGCATCTTTTTTCCCTTGCAGGCTTTAAGCAGATGGTTGCGGGCGACCCATTGAATGCGCAAAAGATAATTGACGAACTAACCAAGGATGAAACTATCGGTGTAATTTTTTTTGAAGAGACGCTTTTTGATCAGCTTGATGAGAAATACAAGCATTTTCTGGAGAGAAGATGGAACGGTGTGGTGGCAAAAATCCCTTCTCCAACTTTAATATCTGAAGAAAGCTATCTATTAAAGCTTATAAACAGGGCTCTGGGTTACCAGATAAAGATTGTATGAAAAAAGGGATTATCGAAGGTATATGGGGTCACATTATAGTATCCTCTCAGCGGGATGTTAAGATTGGAGACCGAGTTTTAGCAGGCTCTGCCAATCTGTCAGGAGAGGTACTGCGAGTAAGTAGCGACCGCTCAGTGATCATGATATATGAAGATCCGAGAGGACTGGGCGTATCTGAGGAGATCATCTTTTTTGACAAACCTATCTCCATAAAGTTGGGGCACGGTGTTATTTCCAGTATAACTGATGGTCTTCAAAGACCTCTTAATTATTTCAAAAAAGAGTGCGGTGATTTTATAAAACCTGTAAAGAGCTTGATAGAGTTTGAGCCTCAGGAGAAAGAGATATATTTTCAACCTCTAAAAAAATCAGGTGATCTCGTGCAAGCAGGAGAAGCCATCGGGTTTACAGAAGAAAAGGGGTTTAAAATATATGTCTTTTCTGATAAATCAGGTAGATTGGAGAGAATAAAATCAAAAATATCTTTTGATGAACCACTTGCCTATACTGAAGAAGGGGAAGAGATATTCCCTTACATTGACTGGAATATTAAACTCCCGAGACCTTTTAAACGAAAAATAGTCCCTCATGAACCAATAATAACAGGTCAGAGAATAATAGATTTTCTTTTCCCCATCCCCCTCGGTGGGACTGTAATATTTCCCGGCGGATTTGGAACCGGAAAAACAGTGCTTCAACAGACCATAGCAAAGTTTGCAAGAGTTGATCTGGTCATCTATGTGGGATGCGGTGAAAGAGGTAACGAAATGGCAGAGCTAATTGAGGATTTTGAAAAACTTACTGACCCATGGACTGGAAAGCCTCTTCTGGAAAGAACCATCATGATAGTAAATACTTCAAACATGCCTGTAGCAGCCCGTGAAGGTTCCATTTATACAGCCATAACACTTGCCGAATACTACCGTGACTGTGGACTTAATGTGCTTCTTATTGCCGACAGCATATCCAGATGGGCAGAGGCTTTGAGGGAGATATCCTCTTCGCTTGAGGAGATGCCAGGCGATGAGGGTTATCCTACTTATCTAAACTCCCGAATTGCCTCTTTTTTTGAAAGGGCAGGTGTGGTAGAGACCTTAAACGGCAGTGTTGGTTCAATAACATTGCTTATCTCGGTCTCACCTCCAGGCGGAGACCTTACAGAGCCTGTTACCCAGAGCGCCCTTAGAGTTGCTGGAGCATTCATTTTTCTTGACAAGGAGCTGGCACAGAAAAGATTTTTTCCTGCCATTAACTATATGCTAAGTTACTCACTTTATGAAAATGAGCTTGCATGGGGATTAAAAAAATATTTTGGTGAAGACTATTTTATGCTTAAAAATTTTGTATTCCAGATCCTGAGGGAAGAGGATAAGCTAAGAGAAATAATTGAAGTGGTTGGCTATGAAAACCTTCAGGATAAAGATAGGCTAACAATGGACTTTGCGGAGCTTATAAAGTTTAAATTTCTTGCACAGAATAGCTTTACAAAAGATGCCTTTTCGCCACCCGAGGATACCATAAAAAAGATTAAAAAAATTAAGGATCTTTATGAAGAAGCGGCAATACTTCTATCTTCAGGTGCAGCTTTTTTTGAGGTAAAAAAGGTATATGAATCTTTTTGAGATAAGTTATAAAACCATAAGCGAGATAAAGGGTTCGCTATTATTTGTAAAAGAAGTATTTAGAGCAAAGCTGGGAGAGATTGTAAAGATTGTCTTTCCTGATGGTTCAACTGGTTTTGGAGAGGTTTTGAAAATAGATAAAGATGTAGCATTGATTCAGGTATATTCTAATGTGAGTGGTCTTTCAACCTCTGCTGAGGTTTTCTTTATGGATGATGTTATTAAAATGCCTCTTTCACTTCAGATTATTAACAGAATATTTAGCAGCTCATTAAAACCCCTTGATGGCATGGATATGTTTATGGCTGAGAAGTTTATGACTATTACAGGCTATCCCATAAACCCCATTCAGAGAGCGGCGCCTGCAGATTTTATCGAAACGGGCATATCTACCATTGATGGTTTAAACACCCTCGTAAAGGGGCAGAAGCTTCCCATATTTTCCTGTGCTGGACTGCCAGCAAAGGAGATAGTAAGATTTATACTGAAAAATGCAAAGATTAAAGATTCCTTCAGATTCTGCATAATTTTTGTAGCCATAGGACTTTCCTTTTTTGACTACTCCCATTACATGGATACTATAAAATCCATGAACACGCCTTTTGTTGCCTTTGTCAATCTTTCCGACAGCCCCACCATAGAGCGCTTACTTGCACCCAGATATGGACTCTGCGTGGCAGAATATCTTGCCTTTGAGCATCAGTTTGATGTGCTGGTGGTAATGTCTGATATGACCAACTACTGTGATGCACTTAGAGAGATCTCTACAGCAAGAGAAGAGTTACCTGGCAGGAGAGGATATCCCGGTTATATGTATTCAGATCTTGCCTCATTATATGAACGGGCAGGAAGAATAAGGGAAAAAAGTGGCTCTATTACCATCCTTCCAGTACTTACCATGCCTGAGGATGATATTACCCACCCTATTCCTGATCTTACAGGATATATTACGGAGGGGCAGATTGTATTATCAAGAGAGCTGCACCAGAAAGGTATCTTTCCGCCCGTAGATGTGCTTCCAAGCCTTTCAAGGCTAATGAACAGAGGAATTGGAGCAGGAAAAACCCATCCTGAGCATAGACATATTGCCAGCAACCTTTACAGATTGTATTCAAAGGGGATCGAGCTAAGAAAGCTTGAACAGATAGCAGGCAGAGAAGGAATGCCCGAAAAGGAACAAAAAATTATTGATTTTGCAGAAAGGTTTGAAAGGATCTTTGTAAACCAACAGGAACGAAGGGATATAGATACCACCTTAAAGATAGGTCTTTCTTTACTTGAGCAGTTTCAACTCTAAATATGGCATCTGCCAGAAGTTTTAATGGCGCATAGATCTCCGCACATGGAGCAGGGAGATTCACTTTTTATCCTGTCACCTAACATATTTTTTGCCTTTTGTGGATTTAATGTAAAAGAGACCTGTCTTTCCCAGTTAAGCTCTCTTCTTGCTCTGCTCATCTCCAGCTCTCTTCTCCAGGCTTTTTTATTCCCCCTTGCAAGATCTGCAGAATGAGCAGCAAGCTTTAATGCAATAACTCCCTCCTTTACATCCTCTGCTGTGGGCAGGGAAAGATGTTCTGCTGGTGTTACATAACACAGAAAATCGGCTCCGAAATAGGCTGCCCAGGCACCTCCTATGGCAGCAGTAATGTGGTCGTAACCAGCTCCTATATCGGTTACAAGGGGTCCCAATACATAGAAAGGGGCATTGTCGCACAGGTTTTTCTCAAGTTTTATATTGGTTTCAATCTGATCAATGGGCACATGTCCGGGGCCTTCCACCATCACTGGCACACCTTTCTCTCTGCAAGCACGAACAAGCTCTCCAAGAATAATGAGCTCCTGAATCTGTCCGCCATCAGTGGCATCCAGCGTAGAGCCCGGTCTTAGCCCATCTCCTAAACTCATGGTTACATTATATTTTTTTGCAATGTCAAGTATCCTGTCAAAATGCTCATAAAGGGGGTTCTCCTTATTATGTTTTTCCATCCACTCTACAAGCAGTGAACCACCTCTTGAAACCACTCCGAGTGTCCTTTTTCTATTCTTAAGTCTTTTAACACACTCTCTTGTTAGTCCTGCATGGATGGTCATAAAATCTACACCTTCTGCAGCCTGCTCCTCAATCACCTCTAAAAAGACATCTATATCCATCTTTTCAATAGCCATCCCCTTTTTTACCATGAGCTCATATGCAATCTCGTAAATAGGAACAGTGCCCAGCGGGAGTTTGGTTGCTGATAATATCTCCTTTCTGATTTTTTTAAGATCTCCCCCTGTGGACAGATCCATAACCGCATCAGCTCCAAATTTCTCACAGATTTCAAGCTTTTTGAGCTCTTCTTCTATATCTACTGAATAATGAGATGTGCCGATATTGGCATTTATTTTAACAGAAAGAGGCTTCCCAATAGCTAAGGGTTTTATGTCTCTCTTAATATTTTTTACCAGAATGATTGAGCCTTCATGTATGCCCTGTCTAATCTCTTCTGGGCTAATCTCTTCGTCTTCACTTATTAATCTGATCAGCTCTTCCATTTTAACTCCATATATTTCTAATTTTTTCGAGCTCTTTAAGATAGTCTTTATTACCAAAAACAAGACTTCTTAGGGCTACCCCATATCCCCCTGATTGTTTTACCAGCATGGCATTATCTGAGTTTATTCCGCCAATGGCATAAACAGGCTTTTCAGTAGCTTTTAAAATATCTTTTAGTCCATCTATCCCCCTGCCAGGAAGCCCAGCTTTACATTCCGTTTCAAAAACATTGCCATACACAAAAAAATCTGCCCATTTCTGATTTTCTGTCGCTCTTTCTGTGTTGTGGCAGGATACACCAACCATGAGCTCGCCAAATATTTTTTTTATCAGTTCTGGTTTTGGGCTTATCTCTTTTAGCTGCACTCCATAAAGCTGATAAATCTTTGCCAGATCTGCCCTGTCATTAATTACAAGCTTTATCTGCCCACCGGTGATATCCAAAATCTTTTCTATCATAATGCTTAGCTTTTGGGCTGACAGGTCATTTTCTCTCAGCTGGATAAAACGGTATCCTTCCCTAACAAGATTTTTTATAATTTCAAAAAATCTATCTCCCGCAAGCTTTCGGTCAGTAACAATGTATATACGCTCCATTATTCAATCAGATCTGTCAGCGGACTTGATGCGGTAGCATAAAGCCTTTTGGGCATTCTGCCTGCCAGATAGGCAAGTCTCCCCGCTTCAACGGCGAGTTTCATAGCCCTTGCCATCTTTACAGGATTCTTTGCAGCTGCAATACCTGTATTCATTAAAACTCCGCTGGCTCCTAACTCCATTGCTATGGCTGCATCAGAGGCTGTCCCAACACCTGCATCCACTATAACAGGCACTTTAACAGTCTCAAGAATAATCTTAATATTGTAAGGATTTCTTATGCCAAGACCAGAACCGATAGGTGCACCGAGGGGCATTACTGCAGCGCAGCCAATGTCTTCAAGTTTTTTTGCCACCACCGGATCATCAGTTGTATAGGGGAGCACTATAAAACCTTCCTTTACCAGCACCTTTGCTGCTTCAATAAGTGCCTCATTATCTGGAAAAAGGGTTTTTTTATCTCCAATAACTTCCAGTTTAATCATATTAGAAAGCCCCATCTCTCTTGCAAGCATGGCTGTTCTTATGGCTTCATCAGCCGTATAACAGGCTGCTGTATTAGGTAGTATGGTCACATTAAGCTCAGAAAGATAGTCCAGAATAGTTCTCTGCTGCCCTTCAATATTAATCCTTCTTAAAGCTACCGTAACTACCTCAGCACCTGACTCTTTTATAGCACCCAGCATCAGCTCTGGCGTTTCATACTTTCCTGTTCCGACCAGAAGTCTTGACTTAAATTTTTTCCCGCCTATTTCTAATAGATCTTCCATAAATACCTCCTCAAATTTTATCCGCCTCCTACAAAGGTAACTATCTCTATTTTGTCTCCTTCTTTCAGAAAAATATTATCCCATGCAGATTTTTTTGCAATCTCCCTGTTGAGCTCAATTGCCAGATAGGGAGTTTTTATATTGAGAAGCCTGATAAGGGCAGGAATATTGGTATTTTCAGGTATCTCCCTTTCCTTACCGTTAATTATTACTCTCATAAAAGCCTCTCCTTTTGTGAAGATGCTGAAAAAAAATCCTTATTCTTATTGATAATTTTTAACATTCTTTCTCTGACCTCTTGATTTTCCAGATTATTTAGATATTCAAAAAAGGTATTAAGCGCATTTTTTTTGCAAAAATTCTTCATAACTCCGGACTCAGCCATCCGATGAAAAGTTCCTCCTACCCTTTCGGTTTTGTAGCAGGCTGTGCAGAAGCTGGGCAGAAACCCCTTTTCAAGTATTGATATCACTACATCTTCGAGACTCCTTGTATCGTTCAGACTAAACTGTGAAGCATCCTCTTCCTCAATCAGATGAGTATATCCGCCTGGAGAAGTTTTTGATTCTGCGCTTATCTGAGACGCTCCGTAGCAGAGTATCTCATCTCTGAGACCTGCAGGTTCTCTGGTTGAGACTACAATACCTGCAGTTGGCACAGATAATCTATAAACAGCCACAATCTTCTTGAAGGTTTTGTCATCAACTGGATAAGAGGGTTTTTCCATAATAGCCCCTTTGGCATATCTAAATCTCGGAACTGATATGGTATGCGGGAAGGTATCATAATGTTTTTTAAGATAAAAACTATGAGCAATACAGGCAAGCACATCAAACTTATAATCATACAAACCTAAAAGGGCTCCTATCCCCACATCTTTAAAACCTGCCTCTAAAGCTCTGTTCATGGCTGTTAATCGATAATCAAAATCGGTTTTTCTTCCCTTTATATGGAGTTTTTCATAGGTCTCTTTGTGGTATGTCTCCTGAAAAACCTGAAATACACCTATCCCCTCTTTTTTCAGAGCAGCAAGCTCCCCTGTCTCCATAGGGGCTGCATTAAGATGAAGTATCCTTAAGTCTGAATGCTTGTAGAGATATCTTACTACTTCTGTAAGATAGTCTACTCCACACTTTTTGCTATTTTCTGCCGTTACCAGAAGTGCCCTTTTAAAGCCCCTTTTTACAAGATATTTTGCCTCCGTCAGAGCTTCTTCTTTTGTAAGGGTCTTTCTCTTTTCATAGGTATTTCCATTCTGGAAACCGCAGTAGATGCATCTATTCACACATTCATTGGACAGATAAAGGGGAGCAAAAAGCACTACCCGATCTCCAAAAACCTTTCTTTTAACTGTCAGTGCGGTCTCCTGTAAAAGTCTTAAATCTTCCTCAATTTCTACCGAGAGTAGATAAGCCTGCTCTTCTGGCTCAAGAGGTTTTAGCGCCAGAGCTCTTTCCAGAATCTTTTGTAATCTTCCTTTTTCTGGGACAATGCTTTCCTTTGAAAGCTCTTCAATAAGCTTAAAATCAAACATTTTTGTAAAAAACCTTTATTTTTTTAATCTTTTCAACTATCTCAAATGGATCTTTGCCAAGCACTCGTATTACTGGCTCTTTCCCCATCCCGCCTTCGTCATATATAAAATCCGGATATCTATCAAGCCCTTTACAGGCAACCTTTACCCCCCAGTCAAGAGAGCTACCTTCCTTCTCTCTTACCTCCTTTGGCTCTTTCTTTCTATCAAAAAAGGCAGTATTAAATCCAGCCTTTTTAATCTGATCAACCACCCTTCTATCATATCTTAAAGCCATAGCTGAGTTTAGTTCAGGGAAAAAGCTTTTGGCAGTGAGGAGAACCCTTGCAATATGCTTTGACCCTCCAAACTGGGGACAGGATGGTGTAAAGATATCTTCACCCATAGAGATTATTCTTCCTTTAAAACCAGCTACATCATCTATCCCTGCTGGCTCTAAAATAGAATAAACAAGATTTGACTGGATCTCTGGTAGCAGCCTGCCAATTTTTAGCTCCTTAAGCAGCTGAAATGCCTCATTAAGTTTTGACACACAGTAAAATCTGTGAGAGTTTTTATAAAGCTCTCCCATCTGATTTACTGTACCAAACTGGGAGCCTAAAGGTATCCCGTTTTTAATGGCATTGAACACAAACTCTCTCCCCATTTTAACTGCTCCAAGAATATCTCCGTTAAGTGCAAGATAGGAGGCTATAGCTGTGGCAAGACTGCACCCGGTACCATGGCTGTTTACAGTATTTATTCTTTGAATCTTAAACTCATAAAACTCATAGCCATCGTAAAAAACATCATAGTCAAGCTTTGAATCTCCACATTTTATAAGCACTCTTGGTGCGTAGTTACAAAGTTTTTTTGCCGCTTCTTTGACATCTTTCAGACTTGCTATATTCATTCCTGTCAGTTGCTGGGTTTCATAAAAATTTGGAGTTGCCAGATAGGAATATTTCATAATCTCATAAAAAATATCCTCCGGTGTAAGCCTGCTACCGCTCTGAGCAAACATTACCGGATCAAGGATAACCGGCTTTTTAACAGTCTTTACAAAATCAATCACTTTGCGGGCAATCTCATAGCTCCCAAGCATACCAACTTTAATAACATCAAAATCTATATCATCTGCAATAGCATCAATCTGATATTTAACATCCTCCGGAGACAGAAGATGAATCCTTTGAACACCTTTGGTATTCTGAGCAGTTACTGCTGTAATAACTGTAAGCGGGTATAACCCTATGGCAGATGCTGTTTTTATGTCTGCCTGAATACCAGCACCACCGGACGAATCTGAACCCGCAATAATAAGTACTCTTTTCATATCTCTTCAAACTCCTTTTCGTCTTCTTCACCAAGAAGTATTCTTAGCACCTGATTTGCCTGATGAGCTGCTGCTAAGGCTACCCTTGGTGCCATCAGCCCCTGACCAGGTTTTGCTTCCGAAACCAGATCCCCTACCACATAAAGCCCCTTTGAAAGTCGCCTTGTTTTAATAGTATTATTGGCACCATATCCAGCAAGTCCAGAAGCGGCAACTATAGGTATGTCCGCCATTTTTTCAATCACTGTATTTATTATCATGGTTTTCATATCAGCCCTGTCAAAGGCTTCTACTATTACAGAGCAGTTAGAAAATATCCGGGGAATGTTTTCAGGAGTTAACATTACATTGTGGGGTTCTATCCTTATGAAAGGGTTTATCCGCTCAATGTTTTCTTTAAGGGCAAAAACCTTTTCTCTACCTATCTGATCTATGAAATACTGCTGTCTATTAAGATTGGAAGGTTCAACAATATCAAAATCTGCTATCACAAGCCTACCCACCCCAACTCTGGCAAGATTTATTGCCACATTGGAGCCGAGCCCGCCGCAACCGGCGATACCTACTGAGCTTTCTTTCAGCTTTGAATATATCTTAGGTGTATGCCTTGCCACCATTAAATATTCAAGTTCTTCCCTTGAAGGAATCTCTCCTCTTTTGATAAAAGTTACCTCATCGCCATCTTTTAAGATAATATCTTCTCTGAGGGGAAAACCGTTGTAGATTACAATATCTGCATCAGGCTTTATCCTTTCTTTAAGTTCAAAAAGACTGGTTCCACTGAATACAGAAAGCTGCTTTTCGTTAACTTTAATTTTCATAAAATAACTTCTGGGGGTGTGAAAAGGAAAGATAGACTGAGATATATAGGCATATCTGACCTTCCCTACGTCGGCATTACCCGAATCAGGTTCAAGGAGTCGTCTCCAGAGGAGACTCTCAGCTAAAAAGCACCCCCGGCCTTAACACTATTTACTTTTTTTCAAAGATAATTTTATGTCCCACAAGATTGATCTCTTTAATAACACCAGAGATCTTCTTTGGCTCATCAAGAAGCCCTTCTATTAAAAACTCTTCATTGCCCAGAGGAACTATCCTGACTGCCTCTTTGTAAAAAAGCTCTTCTTTTTCACCTTTTTTTATAAATACGTTTGATTCACACATATTTTTATTAAAAAACTATTTGGTAAAAAAGTCAAAACAAAATTTTTTAATCTGCTGAAATATTTAACATATTACTTAATCCATTCCAGACTGGTAAATATGTCTATATCAAATGTCTATTTTATTGTTAAAGCCCTAACCTACACCTCTCACACTTCTACGACAAGCCTCCCATTCAAACCTCTTTATATTTCTCCTTTTCCTGTCAAACTCAATACCTACAAGATAGATGGGAAGACCTAAAGACCTGTATTTTTCCGCATAGCCTCTCTCTTTTATCTGTTTAAGCGCACTACCTTCTCCCTTACCCTTTATCAGCTTAAACTCAAAGATAAATACCCCATGTCTTAACACTACCGCCATGTCTATCTTGCCATAACTGGTCGTATCCTCACATCTCACATCCAGCCCCAGCGACGCAAAGTAGCTATAAAACACACTGGCATAGTACCCCTCATAGCTATCTATCTCGTTCTTCC
>JBEQAF010000012.1:739-35711 GCA_041640455.1 bacterium | reverse complement strand
GAACTGCTGAGTCATTACAGAAGGCTGGGAGTTATTTAATAAGCTCTTTGATGTTTATATTATAGAGCACCATTTTACGCCAGAGCGTAACTCTGCTCATCCCGAGCTTTTCAGCTGCCTTGGTCTTGTCAAAACTGGTTTCTTTTAAAGCATTCAGAATACGCTCTCTCTCTGGCGAGTTATTTCTTTTAAAATCATTGTGAAAGCTTTTTATAAACTCTGGCAGGTCTTCAAGTTTAATGTTAATTTTATCCTCTGGAATTGAGAAATATATGCTTTCTATTGTGTTTTTAAGCTCCCTTACATTGCCATGCCAGTAGTAGTTTTTTAAAACAGTAAAAGCCTCATCTGAAAAACCTATTACCTTTTTGTGGAGTTTGTCATTATAGGTTTTAATAAGCTCTTTAAGAAAGTGGACGGCAAGTAAAGGGATATCGTCTTTTCTCTCTCTCAGAGGTGGCATATTAATCACTATGCCGCTTAAACGATAAAAAAGATCTGCCCTGAAATTATCCTTTTCGATCTCTTCCTTAAGGTTTTTGTTTGTGGTGGCAATAATCCGTGCCTTAAGCTGTATAGGCTTGTTACCGCCCAACCTTTCAAACTCTCTTTCCTGAATCACCCTTAACAGTTTTGCCTGGAAGGTTTTTGTGGTTTCCGATATCTCATCAAGAAGGATGGTTCCATCTCCTGCGAGCTCAAACTTTCCTGCCTTACTTGTTGTAGCTCCTGTAAATGCACCCTTTTCATATCCGAAAAGCTCACTCTCCAGTAAGGTTTCAGGTAGAGCAGCACAGTTAATCTTAATAAAAGGAGTTTTATTTCTCGTTCTGATATTGTGTATGGCTGATGCAACAAGCTCCTTTCCAACACCGCTTTCGCCTGTTATAAGTACAGGAGAATGGGTTAACGCGGCAACTTTTATGGTTTTATAGATAAGCCTCATCTCATTAGATTTCCCTATTATACCGTAAAAGCTACTATCTTCATTTGTGTCAACAAACTCTACAACCTCTTTTAAAATAGCTATTCCGTAAAGAGGATTTTTCTGCTCGTCATAGATAAGCTTAAGTTTAAGGTTCACCATTACCGGTTCACCATTTTTTCTATTAATAACCGTATGGGTTTCTGCTTCGCTCGTATTGGTTTTTAAGCAAAAATCAAAGGGGCATGAGAAATTTTTTGAAAGGGTGCAGATATCAGGACAGGGCTGTCCATAAAGCTCTCCTTTTGTAAACCCCGTTAGCTCCTGAGCAACTTTATTAAACTCAATAATTCTGAAATTTTTATCAACAATAATAATACCGTCGTTGGAGTTATCAAGAATATAGGGCAGGATTATTTTTTCGAAGCCATTTTTTTCCTCAGTGGTTTTTAAATCCGAATTTTTAATACCGTTTTTAAAAATCTTTACTGATATACCACCATTATCATCCATCGGAGTAACCAGATAGCTAAACTCCCTGTAGTTGCCATTATCATCATAAAATTTAACGTTATCTTTTTTGAAGGGTTTTCGGTTTTCTACCACATAATTAAAAGGGCAGTTCCTGAAGCAAAGCTCTGAAGTGATAACATCGTAGCAGTATCTGTTTATAATAGATTCAGGTGTCAGCCCAAAAAGCTGTTCCAGATCTCCAGAAGCTTCTTTAATCTTATGCTCAGAATTTATTAAAAAGCTGGCTTCCATACTTTTCTCTCTGAACTATTGAAAGTATACAATCTAATTGGGAAAAAAACAAGAAAAATATTAAATATAATTAATCTTTTTTTGTTTTTTACGCTCTTTATAAAGCTCGTAGATTACACACATATGTCTATATTTGCAGTAAATATTTGGGCTTAGACAAACCGGGTTCTTTTTTGAAACAAATTTTCCAGTTTTTTGACACTGGTAAAACTCGTCATCTTTTTTATCATCTTTCATATAAATAAAGCTTCCTCATTAAGAAATTCGAGAAGAAGAGCCATATTGCCGATACTACCTATTTTAAGCTTATCCTTTAGTTTGTAATAATCCAGACAGGTTCCACAGGAGTAAATATCACAGCCAGAACTTTTAATGACATTAAGCTCTTCAATAACTGGTGAGCCCTCTGTGGTAAGGAAAACACCTGAATTCACAAAAAATATGTTTCTGGGCTTAACAGGGCTCTGTGAAAGAGTATAAATAAAGGATTTCATTAAAATAGCTCCGAGCTGATCGTCCCCTCTGCCCAGATGATGAGAGGATATGATAATATTTTTGCCCTTATTAGCTTTGCAGGTTATATCATCAATAGGAGCAGCATTTTCAGCTCCTGAGTTGACAAAATAAATTATGTAATTTTCATTTTCTTGTTTTTCCAGAAAGTTAATCCCGGAATTGTTGAGAAATCTAATTACATTCTCTTTTGATATTTTGGAATTTAATATAATCTCAACCTCATCTCCCTTATATTTTTCAACAATCTTTTTTGTTTCAATGACAGGCTTGGGGCATTCCAAATCTCTAAGATCAAAGGTTCTTTTCATTTTAGCGACCCCCTGTTATTGCTATGAAAAATTTTAAGGCATGTATTTTCAACCACAAAAATCCCTTCTTTTTCCAGTAGCTCTCTTGCTTCTTTATTCTCAATCCCCAGCTGCATCCAGAAGATTCGGGGTTTAACCTTAACTGCCTCTTCGGCTATTGGTAAAATATCTGTGCTTTTTCTAAAAACATCAACAATATCTATACATTCAGGGATTTCGCTAAGATTTTTATAACACTTCTCCCCCAGTACCTCCTCGTAGTTAGGATTTACTGGTATAATCCTGAAACCGTTATTTTTTAAATACTCAGCTACCCTGTATGACGGTTTTTCGGGATCCTTTGAAATACCAACTATAGCAACTGTCCTGGCTGATTTTAATAACTCATTTATTTTATCCATTTTTATTTCCATTTTCTCCTTCCTTTACCAGAAGCTTAAGAATATTTTTAATAAGCTCGTTTTCTATAGAGTACTCTCGTTTTACGCCAACCTTTTTCGAACGGATAATATTTTTATTTTTTAAAATGGACAGATGCTGGGAAACTGTTGCCTGAGGCAGCCCAAGGCAGTCCCAAATATCCTTAACACAGCTTTTTCTTTCCAGTAGTCCCGCAAGAATGGTGAGTCTTAGGGGATGTCCTATCACTTTTAAAAGATCTGCATAGTTTTCAAACTTTTTTATATCCTTCAAAGCAACCTCCTTTATATTTGAACTGAGGGATAAAATAATTTAAACTAAAACTATAGTATTTTATAAACTTTTTATAAGTATTCAAATATTATTATATTCAATCTTTTAAAGAAGGTCAAGAGATACTTATGTTTTTTAACCTTAAAAAAGCCATGCTCATTAACACATGGAGAAAGTATGGCAGGGAGAAAAGATTAAGGGCTTATTTGATAATTATACTTGCTTTGCTTTTTCTGATGGGCGAGTACAGATTTTTTTACAAAATATTTACCTACCTAAGAGAGGAGGTAGAGATATTAAGCAAGCAGCTTTCAGTTCAGCTGATAAATATTCTAAACCTTACATTTCTTTCCATGCTTTTTTTCAGCAATCTTACAAACGCTATATATTATTTTTTTCTGTCAGATGATCTGGAGCTTCTCATATCCTATCCCATTAAAAAAAGCAGGCTATTAATCCAGCGGTTTTTTGAGAATACCATTGCCAGTTCCTGGATGGTGCTTATGGCAATGTTCCCCTTTTATCTGGCATATATATACTCATTCGGATTCAACCTTTATATTTTATTTCTAATAATGTTTTTATATCTGCCCTTTTTTTTAGGGCTTTCTGCTCTGGGCTCCATAATTACCATGCTAATTGTCAGATATTTTCCTGCAAAGAGGGCTTATCAGATCCTGTGGAGTATCTCTGCCATATTTATAGGGCTCATATTTGTAATTATCAGGTTAATCAGACCTGAAAGACTGTTTAGAAAGACTGAGGAGGCTGAATTTCTAACCTTCATAAAGAGCATTGAAACTCCAGATTATCCCTATCTTCCTTCCACATGGATATCCAAAGGAATAATAGCCCTCTCCTTTGATGGCTCATATACTGGTTTTATTAACCAGCTAATACTATTGATCGGTTTCTTTGTCCTATCCTATGGCATATTTTTTTTTGTTTCAGACCGCATATATCCTGACAGCTTTACCCGCTCAAGAGCCAGTTTCAGGAAAAAATCTAATCGATCGTTACTGCTCGACAGAATAGTTAATACCCTGCCCATATCAAAAAGTTTAAGAAGCTTCTATTTAAAAGATATTAAGGATCTAATAAGAGACCCGGGTCAATGGAGCCAGCTTTTACTGCTAATTGGGCTTGTTTTTGTATACCTTTTCAGCATAAAAAGCCTTCCTATTGAAAAGGTAATTACAGTAAATATGGTTGCCTTTTTTAATACAGGTATACTTGCATTTATTATGGCAGCTCTGATAAACAGATTTGTTTTTCCCGCCTTCTCCATTGAAGGGCGGTCTGTCTGGATATTAAAATCATTTCCTGTAAGAATCGGGGAGATATTTGTCAGCAAGTTTCTTTTGTACTGTCTGCCACTGCTTTTTTTTGGTATATCTCTTTCTGTAGTTTCTAATTATTTGTTAAAGGTGGATAGGTTTATCTATATCTTTACTCTTTTAAATGTGATAACCATAACTTTAGTACTGGTATTTTTGGGGCTTGCCACAGGCATGATCTATCCAAAATTTAATTACAGTAATGTGACGGAAGTCTCCTTCAGCTACGGAGGAATTGTATATATGCTGATCAGTATGATCTATGTGGGAATCAGTCTGATAATTCAGGCAAGACCTGTTTACATTTATCTTAAAAGCAAAATATTTGCGCAGGCTATAAGCTTTGGCAGCTATTTTTTAATCTTCTCGGTTTTTTTAGTTGCGAGTGTCCTGCTCTGTTTATATTTTTATAGAAAAAGCATGGAGGCGATAGCTCATTGGGAATAATCAGGCAGTTACCAGAAGAGGTATCTAACCTTATCTCAGCTGGAGAGGTGATAGAAAGACCTCTGTCAGTAGTTAAGGAGCTGGTTGAAAATGCCATAGATGCTGGTTCAAAAAGAATTGAGGTGTTTATAAAGGATGGCGGGAAGAGCTACATCTCGGTAAGAGATGATGGCTCAGGCATGGATAAAGAGGATCTGGAAAACTGCATAAAAAAATATGCCACCAGTAAAATATCAAGCAAGGAAGATCTTTACCGCATTTCCACACTTGGGTTTAGAGGTGAGGCTCTATACAGCATTTCCAGCGTATCAAAGCTCAGGATTACCTCAGGAAGGGAGAACGATGTCAGATGCTGGCAGATAATGGCTGAAAATGGAACTGCCAAATCTATAATAGAGATCGGATACCGAAAGGGGACTTTGATAGAGGTTGAAGACCTTTTTTATAATATTCCTGCGAGAAAAAAATTTCTCAAGTCATCCAGCTGGGAAAGGGCATTGATTACAAAATTTATTGAAGAGATATCTTTGATATATCCTGAGATAAGCTTTCTTTTAAATGCTGATGGTAAAGATATTCTGATTTTAAACAGTGTGGACAGCCTTAATCTCAGGACAAAAAATATCTTCCCCCGCTTTGCTGATAACATAATATCAGGCAGTAAGCAGGAAGATTTTTATGGACTTAAGGTTCATATTTCAAAAAGCCGACAAGATATGGCTGATTTTTATGTATATGCGGTCAACAAAAGACTGGTACGAGAAAAGGTGATTATGAAAGCTGTTGCTGATAGCTTTGCCAGTCAGAGTCAGAAACCTTCATTTATATTTATTGATCTCATGGTGCCAGCCTTTGATATAGATGTAAATGTGCATCCTTCCAAAAGAGAGATTAAGTTTAAAAACTCTGAAAAGGTCTATAAGCTTGTGAGAGCTACTATTGAAGAGACCTTGAAGGAGAAGAGCTATATTAAAATAGATGAGATTAAGGTTAGCAGGATTGGTGAAGAGAGAAAGGACTATATAAATTCATCAGCTGCTGAAGAATCTGAACAGGTAACGCTTTTTTCAGAGTTTAGTGAACACTTCAAAGAAAGTTTCAGGGTAATTGGTGTTTTTTCCAGATGCTATCTGCTAATAGAATGGAAGGATGATCTATATATTATTGATCAGCATGCTGTGCACGAGCGGCTAATATACAACAGATTACTTAAAAGCTTTAATAGTGGCGGGACGAAAAAAATGATTATGCCCTATATTTTTAATGTCAGTGAGAGTCTGAAGGATAAACTTCTCGAACAGAGGGAAAGTTTTGAAAAGCTGGGCTTTCTTTATGAAGAGGTGGGTCCAAAAACCTTTGCCCTTACTGACATCCCGGAAGCTGCCGATATAGATTCTGCAGTAGCAGCATTTTCTGAGCTAATTAGAGACCAACCGCTATTTATAGGCAAAGATATTCTTCGTAAAATAGCTGCAAAGATTGCCTGCAAAGAGGCTGTTAAAAAAGGCGATATACTGAGTAGAGAGGAGATAGAAAAGCTTATTAATGACTATAGGGAAAATAAAACTGAGGCATTCTGTCCTCATGGAAGAAACTTTATCTTGAAAATAACTGTTAATGACCTTGAAAAGCTTTTCAGCAGAAAGCTATGAGCCAGAAGATAATTATTATTGCTGGTCCCACTGCCAGCGGCAAAAGCCAGATTGCCCTGAATCTTGCGCGGGAGATTAATGGAGAGATTATAAATGCCGATTCTGTTCAGGTTTACAGGTATTTTGATATCGGCTCAGCCAAGCCTTCCGCAGAAGAAAGAAAAGATGTCCCCCATCATCTTATTGATATTATAAATCCTGATGAAGATTTCAATGCTTACAGGTTTAAAGAGCTTGCCAGAGAAAAGGTTAGGGAAATATCTAACAGAGGTAGAACCCCCATAGTGGTTGGTGGAACGGGGCTGTATATACGCTGCTTTTTGTTTGACCTTTTCAGTCAGGATGAATCATTGATTAAAAAAGAGCGGAAAATAATTGAAAATGAGCTTAGGGAAAAAGGGCTTGATTTTCTTTACGAGCAGTTAAAAAATGTAGACCCCAGAAGCGCAGAAAAAATACATCCAAATGATTTTATCAGAATAACAAGAGCTCTTGAGTTCTACAGGGCATACGGCATCCCGCTTAGCGCCATGCAGGAGAAGTATAATTTCAGTCATAGTTTCTGTGATTACAGAATTTTTGTACCTGTGTGGGATAAGCCTGTACTTCTCGAAAGAATTGTGAGCAGAACAAATGACATATTTAACAGAGGAATTGTTGAAGAAGTTAGGCATATTCTTTCCATGGGATACTCAAGGAATATTAAGCCTCTAAAAAGCATAGGATACAAGGATGCGCTGGAAGTGCTGGAAAGCAAGATAGATCTAAAAGATGCTATTGATAAAACCATAAAGGAGACAAGAAAATATGCCAAGAGACAGATTATATGGTTCAAAAAGGAAAAGAATACCTTTTTTTATAATCTGTCAGAAAAAAATTGGGATAAAATAATTTTTGATGCAAAAAAATTCTTGAAATAGATTAAACTAATATTTATTATTTTTTATATTTTTTGGGGGAGGGAATATGAATATTCAGGATGTGTTGTTAAATCAGTTACGTAAAGAGAAAGTGACTGTTATTATTGAAGATATTAAAGGGAACAGTTATCAGGGTATAATAAGAGGATTTGATAACTTCTGCATATTCTTCCAGACCGAGCAGGGCAATGCTCTTCTTTATAAACATTCACTCCTAAAGATAAAGGTTCCTAAGGAGTTTTATCTCAAGATGCCCGAACGTGAATCCAGCAGGAAAGAATGGAATAAAACAGATCAGGTTAATGAGGCAAAGGAATCAAAAACCATCGAGCGTGAAGTCATTAAAAAATCTTGAAAATGCATTTCTAATAGGAATAAGAAACCCGAGGGAAAGTCTTGAATCTTCTCAAAGCTCTCTGGATGAGCTTGCGAGACTGACAGAAACAGCTGGTGCAGTGGTTTATGGAAATGAGCTTGTCCAGCTCAGGGAGTATAATTCTGCGCTGCTAATAGGAAAAGGCAAGGCATATGAAATTAAGGAAAAGGTATCAGACTGTGATCTTATTATCATAGATGCAGAGCTTACTCCTACCCAGCAGAAAAATCTTGAAGATCTGTTTGAAAAAAAGCTCGTTGATAGAACAGCTTTAATTTTAGATATCTTTGCTACCAGAGCCAGATCTCTTGAAGGCAAGCTACAGGTTGAACTTGCACAGCTTACCTATATGCTGCCGAGACTGAAAGGGAAAGGATTTGTTCTGTCGAGACTGGGAGGAGGAATAGGTACCAGAGGTCCTGGAGAGACAAAACTTGAAGTTGACAGAAGAAAAATCAGAGATCGTATAAGTGTTTTAAAAAATAAGCTGGAAAAAGTGGAAAAGGTAAGAAAATCAAGACGTATATTGAGACAGAAAAGAGAGATACCTGTAGTTGCCATAGTTGGATATACCAATGCAGGTAAATCCACACTGCTAAATGCTATTACAGAGTCAGAGGTACTTTCTGAGGATAAGCTGTTTGCTACCCTTGATCCGACCACAAGAAAGCTAAGATTCCCCGAAGGACGGGAGATACTTTTTACCGACACGGTAGGGTTTATAAAAAGGTTACCTGTGATGCTTGTGGAGGCATTTAAATCCACACTGGAGGAGCTGATTGAGGCAGATCTTCTAATACATCTTGTAGATATTAGTCATAAAAACTGGGAGGATCAGTACCGCCAGGTTAACCTTATTCTTAAGGATATGGATGTAAATATACCTATAATTCTTGCTTTCAATAAAATTGACAGGCTATCGGAAGAAGAGATTAAATATATCAGGCTGGAAAGCTTTCCAGAGATATCAAAGGTTTTTATCTCAGCCAGAGCTCGATTGGGTCTAAATGAGCTTATAAGAGAGGTAAGAGCCTTTTTTGAACAGGATTTTGTTTATATTGAAGGTTATTATGATTTTTCACAATCGGCTTTAATTTCAGAGATAAAGAAGTTTGGAGTGATTGAAAAATTAGAGTATCTTGAAGAAGGTTTTAAGATAAAAGCCAGAGTCCCGCCCTCATTAAAGAAAAAGATTACAGCCAAAAGTAATTAAAATGGAAGAAAAGAGAAACATACTAATTTTTTTGTTAATTATAATTGTTGCATTATATTTTATGTCGAAAAAGACAGCACCTATTGGTGACGAAGAAAAAATCACAGATATGCGTATTAATCTCAATGAGGACAGCTCAGAAATAATACAAAGACTACCATTCATAGGTGAAAAAAAAGCAGAAAAGATTATAAAAGCAAGGGAGAAAGAGATTCTTACACCCCGATCTCTAAAAAAGCTATTAGGTGAAAAAACCTTTAGCAAAATTAGCTCAAAGGTGGGCTATTAGGAAGATAGTTTTATAGCATCCCATTTATGTTATTACTACAGTCAAGTCACATTTTATTACTATGAGAAAATGTCGCATTCTTTTTCCAGCTTTTTCTCCATGGGTGATTAGCTGGTGGTGTGGATTTTTTACTTTCTCTCAGTTACTCTGTATTAATTCTCATACTTAGAATCTACTCGGATGCAATGTATCTAAAAGTAGAAGAATACCACATGTGACACTTTATTTTAGTAAAATCATGTGACATTTTAAAATTGTAACCACACAGGGTTTATAATATCCTTGACTTGCAGATAATTATAATTTAACCTTTTATTAATCTATGGAGCTTGAAAGAAGAATCGAAGAGATACTTAACAGGGAAGCTTCTGTTTCTGCCGCGCTGATAATTGATAAAGATGGTATAGTTATAGCCGACAGAACCAAGAATGAGAGATCCAGAGCTCATGAGCTTGCCATTGAATATGTGACGGCTATGAAACAGATTTTAAAGGTTACCGATATATTAAATCTTGGAAAGCTTGAAGAGGTGCTCATATCAACAGCCAGCAGTATAATTGTCATCAGACTTATTACAAGAGATTATTATCTGATACTTATTACCCAGACTGAAGGCAATATTGGCAAGGCAAAATATTTGGCAAAACTCGTTTCAGAAAAACTTGAGGAAGAGTTTAAATGAAGCTTTTGGTTATCAACGGTCCAAATCTGAATATGCTTTCTAAAAGGGAGAAGAGTTATTATGGCGGAAAGACTCTTGAAGAGATAAACAGTCTTCTTAGCCGTGAGGCAAAGAAGCTTAAGGTCAGCATTAGCTTTTTTCAGAGTAATGTGGAAGGTGAGATAGTAAATGCCATTCATCAGGCTCTGGATGAGAATGTGGACGGCATAATTATCAATGCTGGTGCTTACACACATACCAGCATCGCTATAAGAGATGCCCTTATTATTTTTAATAAACCCTTTGTAGAGGTGCATCTTTCCAATATATTCAGCAGGGAAGATTTCAGGCAGAAATCTTTTTTAAGCGATATTGCGCTGGGTGTTATAACAGGATTTAAAGAAGATAGTTATATTCTGGCTCTTAACGCTCTTGCTGGGCATTTAAAAAAAGTTAAATCTTAAAATGAATTTTAAAGACCGAGAACAAAGGATAAAAAAAAAATTATCTTCCGATGAAGCTATTCTTGTAAATAGTAGAGAAGCAGTTTTTTATCTAAGCGGTTTTAGCGGCTCTTTAGGTTTTCTTATCATATCAAAGAAAAAAAGCATACTTCTTGTAGATGGCAGGTATTTTGAAAAAGCTCGAAAAGAGGCTGTGTCAGATGAGATTTTTCTGCTCACCGATTTCATTGAAGATATTAAAAAGATACTGGATCTTCTTAAGGTTAAAAGATGTTATTTTGACGGCGAGTCTTTGAGTTACAGATTATACGAAAGAATAAGTAAGAAACTGGAGACAGTTAATCTGGTTGACGGTGCAGGCGAATGGATAAAAAATCTTAGAGCAGTCAAAGATCACCAGGAGCTTAAAATTATAGCAGAGGGCGCTTTGCTTTCGAAAAAGGCATTCACACTTTTTAAGAGGCAGGTAAAAATTCTCGGGATGAAAGAAAGAGAGTGCGTAAATGAGCTTGAATACAGGCTTAAAAAGTTTGGTGATAATATTAGCTTTGATACACTGGTTTTAGCTGGAGAAAACTCATCACTCCCCCACGGTCAGCCTTCAAACAGAATTATAGGAAAAAAAGACAGTGTTATTATAGATTTTGGGTTAAAATATAAAAACTACTGCACAGATAATACCAGAACATTAATTTTTGATAACCCTTTGATGGAACGTTACTTGAGGATAGTAAAAAAGGCATTTAAGGCAGGCTTGGGGCAGATATCAGATGGCAGGGAGATAAAACTGGCAGATATTGCTGTGAGAGATGTGTTTGAAAAAGAAGGCTTACTGAATAATTTTCTTCATTCATCAGGGCATGGTATAGGTCTTTCTGTTCACGAATACCCTACTTTGAGTTATAAAACAGAAGGGATTTTTAAAGAGGGGATGGTGGTTACTCTTGAACCGGGCTTGTATTTTGAAGGCATTGGGGGTGTCAGATACGAAGAGATGATTTTGGTTACAAAAAAAAGTTGTGAAATATTATAATATTATATTTTATGGAGGTAATATATGTACTCAACGGCAGATTTTAAAAAGGGATTAAAGATTGTTTTTAATGGCGATCCTTACGAGATTATCGATTTTCAGCATGTTAAGATGGGAAGAGGCGGAGCCATTGTGAGAACCAAAATGAAAAATTTAAAAACCGGCTATGTGATGGAGAATACCTTTAGATCAGGTGAAAAAGTTGAAAAGCCAGAGCTTGAGAGCAGAAACATGCAGTATTTATATTCCTCTGAAGAAGGATATGTATTTATGGATAACGAGAACTATGAGCAGATTACAGTCGCCACTGATCTTATGGGCGATGCAACCAACTGGCTTATTGAAAATATGAATGTGTCAGTTAATTTTTTTCAGGGAAAGGTAATCGGAGTGGAGATACCTACTTTTGTGGAGCTTAAGGTTGTCGAAACAGTGCCGGGAATTAAGGGTGATACGGTAAGCGGTGGAGGTAAGCCAGCAAAGGTCGAGACTGGCGCCACAGTTACTGTTCCGCTATTTGTCAACGAGGGTGATGTGATAAAAATTGATACAAGAACTGGTACTTATATAGAGCGTGTTAAATAGGAGGATATATGCTGCCACAGGCGTTGAAATATACCAAAGATAATATCTGGGTTTATATTAAAGGTGATAGAGCAAAGATAGGTATAACCGAGTATTTTTTGGGAGATAGTGATGAGGTGGTAAACATAGCCCTGCCCAAAAAAGGAGAAGACATTGATAAGGATGAGGTGTTTGGTGGGATTGATACGGAGGATAAGATGTTAGATCTCATTGCCCCATTGAGCGGTGAAGTGGTAAGAATTAATAATAGTATCTTGGAAGACAATCAGATCGTTACCGAAGATCCCTATGGTGAAGGCTGGCTTATTGAGATTGAGATGTACGACCCTGAAGAGCTGGAAGAGCTTCTTGAAGCAGAGGAGTATGAGAACATAGTCGGATAAAATGAGCTTTAATAAGACAAAGGTATTAGAGGATATACAGAAGTATATCCAAAAGGGACAGATAGATAAAGCTATCGAAGAATACGAGAGGGTTCTGCGTATTGATCCGAAAGACTATAAGATCAGACAGAAGCTTGGTGATCTCTATCTAAGAAAAGGCAAAAAAAATGAGGCAATAAATCAGTATCTTAATGTTGCTGATATTTATATAAAAGATGGATTTTACTTAAAAGCAATAGCAATCTACAGGCAGATATTAAGAACAGATCCGCAGAAACTTGATATTTATGAAAAGCTCGCTGAACTTTACAAGAAGCAGGGGCTTAATGTGGATGCCATATCTCAGCTAAGAGCTCTGGCTGAGATTTATGAAAAACAGAAAAATCTTCAAGAAGCCATAGCAACCTGGGAAAAGATAATATCCTATGACCCAGAAAACATTTTTTATAGGGGAAAGATTGTAGAGTTTTATCTAAAACAGGGTCTTGCTTCAAGAGCCGCCGAGAAGCTTGAACAGAGCATAGACTATCTGAAAAGCAAGGGGAGAATGGAAGATGTAGAGAGACTGATGTCTCACTTTCCTGGCATAATTCAGGAAGACAAAGAGCTTAGCGTAAAGATAATTAATTCTCTCTATGAATCAGGAAAATATAATGATGCCATACAGAAGATAGACAGTGTTTTAAAACAAAATCCCAGAGATGCAAACCTTTATGCCATAAAGGGGCACTGTTATTTTAATCTGGGGAACGTCAATCTGGCAAAAATCTGTTTCGAGAATGCTTTGAAGATCAAATCCAATCATATAGAAGCCCAGAAGGGGATGGCAAAAATATTCTCGAGGGAAAAGGATTTTGTATCGTTAATAGTGGTTCTTGAGGAGATATATAACAATCTAAAGGTTGAAAAAAGATACGATGAAATAAAATCTATTTTAGATAACTACTTCCCCTATCTGGCGGAGGAAGAGAAGATACTGAAACTATATCTGGATCTTTCAAGATTAGTAAATAATCAGCAGATGCTTATTGAATATTTGAAAAGAACTGCAAAGCTTTATCTGAAAAAAGGTAGAGAAGAAGATGCAGAAAAGGTTTTTAGAGAGATAATTGATCTGGATCCCTATGAGGAATCGGCTGTTAAATATTTTGAGGAAAAAAAGCAAAAAAATATTGAGATAACGCCTATTTCACCTACCGCACCCCCAGCTACTACCAGAGAAGAGAGAGCCGAAAGGATTACAGAAGATATCTTTAAAGAAGACAGAGATGTTCAGAAAGAGGTTGATGAGGTTAGTTTTCTTTTAAAATATGGGCTTCTTTCAAATGCAAAACAGAAGCTGGATGAGCTAAAAGGCAGATTCCCGGATAGCCCCCTAGTAAAAGAAAAATGGGCAGAATACTTTGATAAGACAAAAGACTATCCAGCACTCAAAATGGTTTATGGAGAGCTTGTAAGCATTTATGGATCCCTCGAAAATGATGATAAGGTAAAGTTCTACAGCCAGAAGATTGAGGAGGTTAATAAAAAACTCGAAAGCTTAGATAAATTAGGGGAGGCAAGCGAAGCCATAGAAACTCTTGAAGAACCAGAGCTTATTGAAGAGATAGAGGAGATAGAGATAGAAAGCCTCCATCCCAATCTTGATGACCTTATGCTTGAGCTTGAATACCGATTGAGCAACAATGATATGGATGAGGCAGAAAGACTCTGTAATGAGATACTAAGTATTGATAAGGAAAATGTTAGAGCCAGCGAGATACTTCAGAAGATCAAGCTAATGAGAAGTAAGGAGATTGAGCAGGCAGACCAGAAGGAGATTAAAGAAGAGCCTGTTAAGGAACTGAAGGAAGAGCAGAAGGAGGATTTCTTTGATCTTACTTCTGAGATAATGAAAGAGCTGGAAAAGGAAGAGGAGATAAAGAGCCCCTTTAAAGATGAGTCTGAAAGGATAACCTTTGAAAATCTTTTTAAAGAGTTTAAGAACAAGCTTTCCCAGCAGATAGGAAAAGAGGATGTGGAAACCCATTACAATCTTGGCATAGCCTATAAGGAGATGGGGCTATATGATGATGCCATTGGGGAATTTTTTCTTACCTCTGAGTTTGAGGACAAGATGTATGACTCATATATTATGATAGCCACCTGTTTTACCGAAAAGGGAGATCTTGAAAAAGCCGCACTGTTTTACAAAAAGGCTCTGGCTATGGATAACATATCGGATGAAAAGAAAGCTGGCACCTATTTTGAACTGGGTAATATTTATGAAAGAGAAAAAAATGTCAAGAAAGCCTATTACTGTTATAAGATGGCAATTAGTCTTGATTTTAATTTAAAGATAGCACAAAATAAGATTGAAGATATGATTAAAATTAATCCTGAGCTATCTAAAGAGCAGGAAATTGAAATATAGACTATGACTCCTTCCCTAATAAATCCAGTAGCCCCTTAGCAAACATTATGCAGACAGGTGAACAGTTCATAATAAATTCTGATTACAAGCCCCTCCCAAATATCCCCGCTTATATCTTTGATGACATTATGTCCGAAGAAGGAAACTATTTTGTAGGCGGATTTGTAAGAGATTTTATTGTTGGAAAAACCTATAATTTTGATATAGACATAGCTGTTTCAGACATTTCAGGGTTTTTAAACAGATTGAAAAAAAGATACAAAGCTCATCTGGTGGAGCTGGACAGAGATTTTGGGGTTTATAGAGTTTTTTTAAAAGGTATGGACTATTACCTTGATGTTGCAAAGCTGCAGGGGAATGATATCTTTGAAGATCTTAGTAGAAGAGATTTTACCATTAACGCTTTAGCGTTGCGATATGAAAAAGGTAGATGCTTTCTCATAGATCCATTTAATGGCAAGACTGACATTGAAAGAGGAGTGATAAAAGCTGTTTCAAGGAAAAACCTAACTGAAGATCCGCTAAGGCTTCTCAGGGCTTTTAGATTTCAGAGTCAGTTAGGGTTTAAGATCGATGCCGAAACGCAAAAATTTATAGAAGAGCTTTCATTTCTGATTAATCAGGTTGCAAAGGAGAGGGTAAAAGCAGAGATTTCTAAAATCCTCAGAGGTAGCAACTCCAGCAGTATATTCAGGCAGATGGAAGGCTCAATATTAAAACAGATCTTCCCCTTTTTTGAAAGTTTCAGGAATTTTTATGGTGGGGAGAGACATTCATATGATCTATTTGAACATAGTTTTAAAACCCTCGAAAATATAGAAGATTTTCTTAAAAATGGTTTCCCTCTCGATTTTGATAAAAGTATACTTACCGAAGAGCTGGAATGGGAGTTCAGTATATCATCAGCTTTAAAGATGGCAGCACTATTACATGATGTGGGAAAAATTTTGACTAAAGATATAATTAATAATAAGATTACCTTTTATGAACATGCCAAAAAAGGGGCTAAATATTTGACCTATTTTCTGATGGAGAATAAATTTTCATCCAGATCTGTTAAACTTATTACCAATATTGTGGAATACCATTGCTTTCTACTAAATATAATTCAGTCAAATGGGGTAAATTCTGTTCTTTCTCCGAAGGCGTATCTAAAAATAAATCATATCTTTGGCACCTATTCTCCGCTTTTGTTTGTCCTGTCTATTGCTGACAATATGGCAAAGAATGGTGATGGGGATAGCTATGTGGAAGCAGTCAAAGGGCTTTATAATGATTATCTTGCATACCATATGAAAGAAAGGAACTTAAAGAAACCAATACTTAACGGTAAAGATGTTATAAGGATTCTGAATATTGAGGAAGGACCGAGAGTAGGTGCAATAATAAAGGATATTCGGGAAAAGGAGCTGGCGGGGCTTTTTAAAGACAGAGCGTCAGCAGAGGACTACATAAAGGAAAAGTATGGACAAAAAACCTGAATATATTGAGAGGTTCAGGAGAAATATTTTTCAAAATCACTATAAAGTAAGACTTTTTTATCTTTCCCTGTTTTTTTCGGTTATCCTGACCGTCGTCTCCCTGCCCTATGAGCTGATTTTTTATTACAGAGATATTAAGCCTGGACAGAAAAGCCCGAAAAATCTCATAGCTCTGAAAGATTACTTAATACCAGATTATGGTCTGGTAGAGAAAAGAAAACAGCTTGTCAGGAAAAACACCCCGCAGGTAATAGATCTCAATCCAGAGCTAAGGGAAAAATATCTCGAAGATATCAGCAAAGGTTTTGCCCAGATGAGAGGATGGGCTAAGCTTTTTCCCTATGATAGATATGCAAATAACAGCGAAATATCTAATGACGGTTATGAAAAATTTAAAATTGTATTCAATATACCTGCTTTTCCCCTTGACAGCTTTCACGCCCTTTGGAGTTTAGATTTTTCTCCTGAGCTGGAAAATAGTATTAAGGATCTGCTGATTAAAATATATGATAAGGGATATCTTAAATCAGAGATGGCATTTAATTATGATAGAAAGATTATAAAAAGAACTCTCCCGAGTTATGAAGAAAATCTGATGAAAGAGCCTGATTTTATTTACAGTGTATCTGACCTGAAAAGCTATATAAAGAGTCTCCTGGAAAATGAAAGATCTGAAATTGTGGCAAAATATTCAAAACATATATCTGACAGCATATTGTATCTGTCACAGCCCAATCTTTTTATTAATCAGTCTGAAACCGAGCAGAGGGAAAAGACCGAGCTTGGCAAGATTCAGCAAAACTTTATAGTGATTAAAAAAGGCGATCTTTTAGTATCAAAAGGCGAGGTGGTCTCTCCCCAGATATATGAAAAAATAAGTTTTATGAAAAAGGAGGAGCTGAACAAGCTCGGTTTTTCTCATGTGCTTATTACTTTTTTGATATATTTCTTTTTCAGCATATTGTTTTATAACATCTCCTTTGCTTCTATCAAGAAGTTCAGGTATGATTATAAAAGTATTCTTTTTATTCTTACGGTAATATCGTTAACCTTTATATCTCTTGAGCTGTTCTATGGGCTGGGTATTCTTATAAGCTATGACTATAATATCCATCCTGAGATGATTATTCTTTTCGTACCTTTAGCCATCACAGGGATGCTATTAAGACTTTTTCTAAATTCTGAGACCGCAATAATATCCCTTTTCTATGCGGTGGTGATTATAGGCAATATATTCCCTCAAGCTTATTATCTTACTCTGTATTTTCTGGGCTCATCTCTGGTGGGTTTAAACATTATTGGACGGAAATACACAAGAATTGATATACTCCGCTCCAGTGGCTACATATCACTGTTTAACTTTTTCTTCGTGCTTATAGTTTTTTATTTCTCAGAGCGGATTTTTAATCTGGAGGCTTCCAAGCTTATTGTGCTTGGAGGTGTAGTAGTAAGTGGTTTTCTTTCTACAGCCATTCTCATACTCGTTACCCCGCTGTTTGAATATGTTTTCAGAGTTACAACCACTCTGAAACTGGTTGAACTGAGCAATCTTGACCATCCGCTTCTTAAGGAGCTCATGATTAAAGCTCCTGGAACCTATAATCATAGCCTGCTTATTGCCAATCTGGTAGAGGCTGCGGCGAGTGTCATCAGAGTTAACCCAATACTGGCAAGGGTGTGTGCCTACTACCATGATATTGGCAAAATTAAAAAACCCGAATTCTTTATAGAAAACCAGTTCTCCGGTTATAACAAGCATGAGTCTCTTACGCCTTCAATGAGCTACTATATAGTTACCTCTCATGTTAAAGACGGGGTAGAGCTGGCAAAACAATACAATCTTGGAGAGCAGATTATAGATGCCATATCTCAGCACCACGGTACAAGGCTTGTAACATTTTTCTATAGCAAAGCGCTAAAACAGGATACCAATGTTTCTGAAGAAAGCTTCAGATATCCAGGACCTAAGCCTAAAACAAGAGAGGTGGCTCTTATTATGATGGCAGATGCAGTAGAGGCCGCTTGCAGAGTACTGGAAGATCCTACAGCCTCAAGAATCAAGGGTGTTGTCAAAAAGATAATCAATGACATATTTCTTGATGGGCAGCTGGATGAGTGCGAGCTAACCTTGAAAGACCTTAATCTGGTCATTGAGAGCTTTACAAGAACGCTTATGGGTGTTTATCATCACAGAATAGATTATCCTGATATAAAGGTCGGTAAGGAAAATGGTGGTTATAAAAAATCTCTATAGCCAGGATGTGGGATTCAGCGTTGATGAATTAAAAATTCCGCTGAATAAGGTTCTGGAGGAAAGCAAGGTAAAAAAAAGGATATATCTCTATCTGATAGATAATGAAGAGATAAAAAAACTGAACAGAAAGTTTCTCAAAAAAAACAAATATACCAATGTTTTATCCTTCCCTGCAGAAGAAAAAAATATGCTCGGAGAGATATTTATATCTGTTGATTACTGCAAGGAAGAGTCTGGGGCTACAGGGCTCACTACCTTTGAACTGGTGGTCTTCTATTTCATCCATGCCTTTCTGCATCTAAACGGATATGAGCATATTTACGGAGGCAAGGAAGAAAAGAAGATGAGAAAGGAAGAGATAAGGCTATTCAAACTTGTGTTTCCTCATATTGATCTGGAAGATGAAGCCTAAAAACCTTTTTAATTCCATAAACTGTGCCTGTGAAGGCATAATCCACGCTCTGAAAACCCAGAGACATATGAGAATTCATTTTATATCTGCACTTTCAGCCATTTTTCTGTCTTTGTATCTAAATATATCGGTCAATGATTTTATAATTGTCTGCATTTTAATAGGGATTGTTATCTCTTCAGAGCTTATAAACACAGCCTTTGAGATTACTATGGATACTTTAAAGAATGATTTTCATATATCTGTAAAGTACATAAAAGATATATGTGCCGGTGCGGTGCTTTTAAACTCAACGGTTGCCCTATTCGGGGGAATATTTATATTCTCAAAGTATCTTATTAAAGGAACTCCGTCAAGAATTTCCGAAACTGGATACTTTCTTGGTCTAATATCACTTCTTCTGGTAGTTATAACCGTAATACTGGTTAAGGCATATTTCAGGAGGGGGAAGCCTCTGAGAGGTGGTATGCCTTCAGGTCATGCTGCATGTTCTTTTTCTGTCTTTACCTCCATTTATATTATAGAACAGAACCTATATCTGCTAATATTGATGTTTTTGTTGGCAGTTGTGGTCAGCCTCAGCAGGTTTTTTCTGGGTATTCATAAAAAGGAAGAGGTGATTTTTGGCTCCCTTTTGGGTAGCGGGCTTACCTATATAATTTTTTTGTTATTTGGGAGATAGATAAATGAACTGCTGGAGCTATTTAAAACTATTCTGGAGATTTATTATTGATTGTCTTTTAAAAAGAAAGGATAAGCAAACTCTTGAAAGGGAGCTTATCCTTGCCATAACCTCTGATAACGAAAAAATCGTCGAAGAGGACACAGAGATAATTGAAGGCATATTAAGGTACAGAGATACGGAGGTAAGAGAGATTCTAACCCCCCTACCTTCAATGGTCTCCATACCAGCTGATTGGGATATAGGGGAGATTGTGGCGCTCATATCAGAAAAAGGATTTTCAAAATATCCTGTTTATGATGAGGAGCCGAGAAACATAATTGGTATTTTAAATGTAAAGGATATCATCGCCTTTATTGGAAAAGAGGAAAGTTTTAATCTAAAACAGCTCTTAAAGCCCACCTATTTTATCCCTCAGTCAAAAAAGATATCAGAGCTTTTGAAAGAATTTAAAGAAAAAAAAGAAAGGATGGCTGTTGTGGTTGATGAGTTTGGCGAGGTGTCGGGGCTTGTAACCCAGACGGATATTATAGAAGAGATACTGGGAGAGATTGTAGAGGAGTCGGAAATTTTTGATAAAGAGATAATCCCTGACAAAAAGGGATTCTACGAGATTGAAGCAACCTATCCTTTAGATGAGCTTTCAGAGAAACTAAATTATAATTTTACCACCGATGAAAAGATTGATACCATCGCAGGGTATATTATCTATAAGATAGGAAGAATACCTGAAAAAAACGAGGTATTTTTAATTGATAACAGGATAGAGGTTAAAATTTTAGATGCCGACGAAAGAAAGATTAAAAAAATTATGCTTCGATTTTTATAGAGATCATATTTATAACATTATAGGTGCCTTTCTACTTTTTTTGGCATCACCACCCTATGACCTTTTTCCACTCGCCTTTGTATCTGCCTTTATAGCTCTTCTATCACTTCGGGATATGAAAAGACCTTTTAGAAAGGGATTCATTTTTGGGCTAACATATTACCTTCTGACCATGTACTGGATAAGCCTTGTGCTCAAACAGTATGGGAATCTACCCTTTTATGCTGCCGTTGTGCTGATGATACTGCTCTGTATGTATCTGGCTCTATATTACGGGATTTTTTTTAAAATATATCTACTACTGAGAAAGAAAACATCTGCCCATATCTTCCCGATACTTATGTCATTAATATTTGTAGCTCTCGAATATTTGAGAGCACATATTTTAACAGGATTTCCATGGATGCTTATAGCCTATACACAGCATAATTTTATACCGCTCATACAGATATCCCATTTTGCGAGTATTTATGCCATAAGTTTTCTGATAATGCTTTTCAATCTTTCATTAGCAGAGATGGATTTTAGAAGACAGAAACCAGCCTTTTTTAATCTGTCTCTGTCGGTAATTTTAATTATCCTATCGGTTTTTTATGGGTTCGAAAGAGTTAAAAGAGTTAATAGGGAGTTTGAAAACAGGAAAAAACTGAAGGTATCTGTTATTCAGGGTAATATTGATCAGTCGCAGAAGTGGGCTAAGACTCTTCAGAAATCCATTATGGACAAATATTTTAACCTTACAGAAAAGGAGATAAAAAAGGGATCCAGACTTGTTGTCTGGCCAGAAACAGCTTTGCCATTTATATACGGAAGTGATTTTGAAATGACCGATTATTTTATATCCCGCTTATCGGGTAAGGATTACAGGCTATTAGCAGGGATGCCGCATATAGATATGGGCTCTGACGGAAAGATGTATTATACCAATTCGGCTGGATTTTTTGAGAATGCGGAGCTTAAAGGTAAATATACCAAGACCCATCTGGTACCCTTTGGTGAATATGTTCCGATGAAAAAAATACTGTTTTTCGTTGACAAGCTGGTTGAGGCAGCAGGAGATTTTCTTGCAGGAGAAGAGCTGAAAGTTTTTGAAATTAATGGGGCAAGGATTGGCGTGCTTATCTGCTATGAAGCCATATTCCCCGAAATATCAAAATCGTACATGAGTAAGGGGGTAAACTTACTTATAAACCTTACAAATGATGCATGGTTCGGCAGAAGCTCTGCACCATATCAACACTTTGCCATGACCCGACTCAGGGCAGTGGAAAACAAAGTTTTTGTGATTAGGGCAGCAAATACGGGAATTTCTGGTATAATTAAGCCAACAGGTGAAATATTGATAAAGATGGATATATTTACTGATGGGAGCTTTACAGAAGAGATCAGATACTGAGTTTAATGATACAAAATAAGACTTAGGGAGGCATAATGTCCTTTACCGGCAGCTTAGCCCATCTACCCATACCGGATGTAATACAGCTACTTGAATCCACCAAAAAAACAGGTACTCTCACCGTAAAAAATAGTCAGTTTGAATACCGATTTGGATTAGCCGAGGGCTTGATCATCAGTGTAAGCCATCCTGACACGACAGATTCTCTGGCTAAAATTATTACCGATGAGAAGATAGTTGATGAAAAAACAGTTCTTGATGCATTAAAAATGCACGGTGAAACAGGGAAGCCGCTACTGGCTCTGCTCTTTGAAAAAAATCAGATAAATAAGGAGGGCTCTTTTAAGGCGCTTAGCAGTCTGGTAATAATGACAGTGGTGGATATACTTAAATGGAATGAAGGCAGTTTTGAGCTTGATGTGACAAAACAGGATGTATCGGAGGAGTTTGCCTGTTTCAGAGAGCTTACGGGTCAGAATATTTACATAAGCACTCAGAACACCCTTATGGAAGCTTTGAGAATATTTGACGAGTTGAGAAGAGACAAAAAGCTTGATAATGAGATATTCAGACATAGAGTTGAGATTCAACAGCAAGGTATAGACTCTATCATCATATCTGAGGACATTTTAGGGCTTGACAATATAGATAAGCTGGAGAGAAAAATACCCGATGTGTTTACGGGCATAAAACTTACAGACCCAAGAGAAGCTCATATCAAAAAAATTAAGGGATCATATCCTGATCTGCCCGATTCATACAGGGAAGCGCTGGCAGATTATATTTTTTCTCTTGAAGAGCGAAAGAAAAAGGATAAACTACCCCTTTCTGTAATATTTTATAGTAATGATGATTTTGCTTCATATCTAATAAATATTATGGGAACAGCACTCGGTTACTTTGTATTTACTACAGACGGTGAAGAGAATCTATCTGTTATTCTCAATCAATCCATAAATAAAAATCTTAAACCACTTGTCATCATAGACACTACCGAAGAAGATAGAGATGGTTTTTCCGCATCTGACATTAAAGGGCTCATTAAAAGGCTTGAGCTTAGCTATTCAGACCTTACCTTTCTAAAATTAGTTAAACCTGAAGAACCCTTTGCTATACTGAAAAATATTCAGCAGGAAGAGGTTATATCTATTCCCAAGACGGAGCCACATAAAGCAAACCTTGAAGATACACTGCTTTTTTACTCAGCCCTTTATACCTATCTTCTCAGAGCAGGTAGAGAAGCAGAGGATATGTTAAAACTGGCTGAGCTTCTGGCAGGATTAAAAGATATTCAGAAGATAGCCGATCTGCTGGATCTTTCTGCCAGTTATTTAGGATCCTATTTTAAAAGGCAAATATTGTTTCTGGTGAGAAAAGATGAGCTTAAAGTAGAAAAGGTTATAGGAATTAATGATATAAACCTCCCCCTATCTCTTTCATTTGAACCCGAATGTCTTTTATCTAAATCTCTAAAGAGCGGAAAGATTTTTTTTGGAGAGCCCGATGATGAGACAAAAAAGGTTATTAATAAAATATCAGAGCTTGCCGAGCAGCAAAAGATAATATTAATCCCATTAAGTGGAATGGAAAAAACGATAGCCATGATCTATGCCGATTCCTGCTATAGACAGTTTTCAATAAATCACATAAAAATTTTACAGAACTGCGCTAATATGGCATTAGGGGCTTTACTTTATAGAAAAATGTTTGAAAAAATTAAAACACAATAATAAACTATAACCAGATGGATATAAAAACTTTTAATCAGATTCTGGAGATCGCCTTCCAAAAAAGGGTTTCTGATATCCATTTTGAGGTAGATAACCCGCCATTCTTCAGGGTTAAGGGGCAGCTGGTTAAATCAAAACTTCCTAACCTATCCGCCAGAGATACCCAGTTTATTGTGGAAACTGTGCTTGCTCAGCACAATATTAAGCTGGAAGAAAATTTTAAGGATATGGACTCCACCTATTCAATAGCAAATGGGGGACGATTCAGGGTCAGCATGTTCAGACAGAGGGGGAGTTATGGAATAGTAATGAGAGTTATCCCGCCTCAGATAGGCAGTTTTGAGGAGCTTAACCTTCCGCCTGTGTTAGCCGAGATAGCTCAGACGCCCAACGGGCTTATTCTTGTAACCGGACCAACCGGGAACGGTAAATCTACAACCCTTGCCGCCATGATAAGATATCTTAACGAGAACTTCAGCTATAACATTGTTACCATTGAAGATCCCATAGAGTTTCTTTTTACTTCAAAGCAGAGTTGTATTATTCAGAGAGAGGTGGGTTTTGACACAGATAGTTTTAACAGTGCTTTGAAGGCAGTTCTCAGAATGGATCCGGATGTAATAATGGTAGGTGAGATGAGAGACAGGGATGCTATAGATGCATGCATAAAAGCAGCTGAGACAGGTCATCTGGTTTTTTCTACTCTACATACACAGGGTGCCATATCAACCATAAATCGACTTCTCGGATATTTTCCGCCTGATGGACAGGAGATAATAAGACAAAGGCTGGCTGATATAATAGTTGCCATCATATCCCTCAGGCTTATAAAGGATAGAACCGGAGAAAACATACTTCCTGTGGTAGAGATTATGAGAGCAACCACAACCATTCAGGCATGTATCAGAGAAGGAAGACTTGATGAGATAGAAAAGCATATAGAAAACGGCAGTCTGATGTACAGAATGCAGACCTTTGAACAACATCTATTAAAACTCTATAGAGAGGAGAGAATATCTCTCGAAGACGCAAAAAGGCTCTCCCGATCCACAGATTTTGAAAGAAAGCTTCTTTTAGGCGAAGAGTAAATCTCCCCTTTCAAAAAGAAACCAATCATTAAATAAGTTAACTATTTATTATCGGAAATTAATTTATTTGCGGTTGTAATCATTTAAAAATAAATGATATATATTATCAAATTTTGTCGTTCTGGGAGGAGTTATGAAAGGTTTGAAAAGGCTTGTTTTTGTCTGTGCTCTTTTTTTGATGGTCCAGAATGCCCATACGGCAGGCTTTCAGCTGATTGAGCAGGGGGTTAGTGGACTTGGCAACGCCTATGCAGGTGGAGCCGCATCGGCTGAGGATGCATCAACTATCTTTTTTAACCCTGCAAGCATGACCAGACTGCCAAGTCAGTTTATATTTGGACTACACCTTATCTCCCCTTCTGCAAAGTTTAAAAATGATGGTTCTAAAACTGTGTTGGGATCTGCTCTTAAAGGCGGAGATGGCGGAGATGGTGGAGAGAATGCGTTAATCCCCAACCTATACTATTTAAGAAGGCTTGGCGATAGCTATGCCTTTGGATTAGGAGTAAATGTGCCCTTTGGACTTGCCACAAAGTATCCCAAAGACTGGGTAGGCAGATATCATGCTGTTGAGTCTGATTTTAAAACACTTAATATTAATCCCTCATTAGCCTATAAGGTTACCGACAGCTTCAGTATAGGTGGTGGTATAAACATTCAGTATGCAGAAGCCACATTATCCAACATGGTTGATCTTGGAACAGCAGGGTTTTTAGCAGGTGCTCTACCAGTTACAGCTTCCCAGAATTTTGACGCCTTTGCAGAGCTGAAGGGAGATGCCTGGGCTTTAGGCTGGAATCTGGGAATTCTTTTTGAGCCCACCAGAGATACAAGAATAGGGCTTTCTTTCAGGTCAAAGACAAACTTTAAACTCGAGGGAGATGTAAAATACGATGTGCCGTTAGCTGTTAAACCGCTTGCAACAGCAAACAAGATGGTAAATGGTGATGTGACAGCAAATATAACACTCCCTGCCATAGCATCTGTCAGTGTATATCACAGGGACTCGGAAAAACTGGCTCTAATGGCAGATATTTCATCAACAGGATGGAGTGATTTCAGGGAGTTGAGGATTAAATTTAAGTCTGGACAGTCTGACTCAGTAACAACAGAAAACTGGAGGAATACCCTGAGAACCTCTGTTGGTGCTTCATATTATGCCGATGAGAAAAATACATTTAGATTTGGCATTGCCTATGACAGGACTCCTGTCCCTGATCCACAGCACAGAACACCAAGAATACCTGATGGAGATAGAACATGGGTTGCGGCAGGTTACGGATATAAATACTCTCAGAAGCTCTCTTTTGATCTCGGAGCCGCTTATCTTTTTGTATTAAATGATCCAAAGATAGATAAGACAGCTACAGGAGAAGATACATTAAGAGGCGCATTAAAAGGTACTTATGACTGTAATGTAAAGATACTTAGCGCATCGGTAAATTATACATTCTAAAATTACGCTGCTTCCAGTCTGCACTGGAAGCAGCCTGATTAATCAAAGCATGAAAAAAATGTATATGGTTTAAATTAAAATATTTTCTATTCAAATCTTTTGCAACTATCTTAAAGTATAGGTTATACTATAACTTCATGGGAGGTAAGTCTATAGCTATTTATGTGACCAGGGAGGGGAAAAAAATAGTTGAAACTATAAAAGAAAAATCCCCAATAACTCTGGACATGATTAAGCTAGAGAGCGGTAAGCTTTTTCAGGTATTTGAGCAGGCATTCAAAAATTACAGTTCCATAATAGCTATCATGGCAACCGGGATCGTGGTGAGAGCAATAGCTCCCTTTATAAAAGATAAGACAAAAGATCCAGCAGTTGTGGTAATAGACGAGAGAGGGCGATTTGTAATCAGCCTGCTTTCAGGTCATCTGGGGGGAGCCAATGAGCTTGCTAACTATCTTGCAGAGAAAATTGGCGCAACACCTGTAATTACCACCGCTACAGATGTAAATAATCTACCATCCATTGATGTTTTTGCAAAAAAACACAGGCTTATTATCTCTGATAGAGATGCTTTTAAAAAGATAGCCGCTGCCATTCTGAATGGAAAAAAAATAGCCCTTTATCAGGAGTCAGGTGAAAGCTATGATTTCTTTTCACAGGAACCTTTTAAAATTTTTGAGAATATTGAAGAGTTTAGATCATCAAGACTACCTAAAATATATGTGGGCGTGAGAAAGATAGGCGATAATGTTCTTCATCTTATCCCCAAAAAATTAGTGTTAGGCATGGGATTTCATCGGGGACTAAAGGAAAAGGAACTGCTTGATTTTGTAAAATCAGTTTTTAAAAAAGAGTCTCTCTGGATCGAGTCTATATCAAAGTTAGCAACCTTAGACAAAAGAACTGAAGAGGAAGGGTTTAGAAATCTTGCTAAAATTCTTAAGGCAGAACCCCTGTATTTTTCAGAAAAGGAGATAAGCAGTCTGTCCTGGTTAAATAGTAGCCCTGTAGTTCTAAAATATCATAATGTGGGAAATGTTTCCGAGTCCTGTGCCTTTTTAGCGAGCAGAGGCGGAGAAATTTTATTGCCAAAGGTAAAGGGAGGGAAGATAACTTTATGCATAGCAAAGGAAAGGTCTTTATAGTAGGATGTGGGGCATTAAATAAAGGCACTCTTAGTTATGATGCCCAATGTGCACTGGAAAATTCTGATATTATAGCAGGCTATAAGGGTTATATTAGCGAGATAAAAGAGCTGTTACCCGAAAAAAATTACTATCATACTGCCATGAAGCAGGAGATGGAACGGGTGGAAAAGGTTATTGAGTTTGCCCTCCAGGGTAAAACTGTCAGTCTGATCTGCTCAGGAGATGCTGGAATATATGGGATGGCAGGGCTCTTTATAGAGCTGGTTGAAAAAAAGGATATTCTAATAAACTATGAGATAATACCTGGAATTCCTGCACTTGCAATCTGTGCCAGTAGACTGGGAGCTCCGCTTATGAATGATTTTGGTGTTATAAGCTTTTCAAATCTTCTTACTGAAGAGCGGCTGATTGAGAAAAGGCTTAGAGGGCTTCTTGATAGTGGTTTTGTGATAGTTATCTATAATCCTGTAAGCAGGGGGAGAAGAGAATTTTTTGAAAGGCTCTGGGATATTATACTTGAGGAGCGGGAGACCTATCTGGGCGGATATGTCAAAAGAGGTGGCAAAAAGAATGAAGAGATAGGCATGGGGAGAATATTTGACCTGCCATCCGATAGCTTTGATATGAGCACGCTGGTTATAGTTGGCAATGAGTTTACAGATATTATTGATGGTAAGTTAGTTACAAGAAGAGGGTATAGGGTTGATTAGGATAGCTATAACCGGTGTTATAGGAAGCGGAAAATCAACACTGGCAAAGATTATGAAAGATTTGGGGATACCTGTCTTAGATGCCGATGAGATAAGCAGGGAGCTGACCGATAAAGGTAGTGAGGTTTATGAAAAAGTTGTAAGGTTTTTTGGTAAACAGATCCTGGACAGCAATGAAGAGATAGATAGAAAGGCGTTAGCAAAAATAGTCTTTAATGACAGGGAAAAGAGGTTATTTCTTGAGTCACTTATACATCCAGAGGTGAAGAAAGCTTTTGAAAAAAAAATAATAGAGCTTGAGAAACAGGGCTTTGATCTGGTTGTGCTTGACATACCGCTTCTTTTTGAAGCAAAAATGGAAGATACAGTTGATTTTATCATTCTTGCCTATGCGGAGGAAGACACACTCTTTGAGAGGGTCAAAAAAAGGGATAAGCTGAGCAGAGAAGAGTTTATGTTGAGACTGAAAAACCAGATACCCATTCATGAGAAGGTAAAAAAAAGTCATTTTGTGGTGCATACAGAAAAGGATCTAAAAAAGTTAAAATCAGAGCTTGACAAAATAATCTCTAATATCAGAGAGTCGGTCAGAAACTCCCAGCCTTGTTAATATATTGCAGAAACTGCACACCTCCTGTGTTGTCAAAAAACCACAAAGCCTGCAGAGTCTATCTTCTATAAGATTATCTGGATTTTTACTAAAAATATTGATATTTTTCAGATAATTTTTTACAAATTTCAGTTTGGTGCCAGGGCTAAACTCTTCAATCAGATTAATTGCCTCTTTGTATTTTAATGATGTTGCGCCCTTTGAATGGGGGCACTCTTCATAAATGTAGTCAATCTTATTGAAAAAGGCATATATAGCAACTTCTCTTTCTGAGGTAAGACCAAAGGGTTTAATTTTTTTTACAGTTTTTAGTCTTGAAGGAAGAGATAAAAACTCCTTCCCGAGATAATTGCTATTAAAATTAAAAATATTACCCATAAGGGTGGCAGACTCGTCATCCAGATTATGCCCTGTTGCAAGAGCACTAAAGCCCATCTCTAAACAAAAACGGTTCATAATATATCTTTTTATATTTCCACATACCGAGCAGACAGGTCTTTTTAATGTTTTTGATATTTCATAGATATTTTTTTTGAGAAAATCTGATAGCGAAAATGTATATATGGGTATATTAAACTTTTCAGAAAAGATTCTGCACTTTTCCTGAGAAATATCAGAATAATTATCAATTCCGAGGTTTATATAAATGCCGCTTAGCTGATAGGATAGCTTTTTTAAAAGGTATAGCAGGCTAAGACTGTCTTTACCGCCCGAAACAGCTACAGCTACAGGTTCATTCTGATTTTGGAGGAGACCAAATTTTTTAATGTTTCTCTGAACCTGCCTCTCAAAAAAAGCAATAAAGTCATCTTTGCATAAGGCTATGTTATGAGCACGGAGCTCAACATCCGCTTTGCTTTTACATATTCTGCATTTCATAAAAACATTAAATCACAAGGCAATTTTTTCAGCCACAATTTTTTATGACATTTATTAAAACAGTTTTTTTTAAAAATTGTAAAAAATTGTTTTATAAAAAAATATTTTTAACTAATAATTTTAAAAAAATCATAGCTTAATGGTTTTTAAGTAAATGATATTATTAAAGTTAATATTTTCACAAAATTTTATAACATTTTCTATTTGACAATTATAAAACATTATTTTAGATTATACTTAACTTGAAAAAATATTAATTTGTTTTATTTTTTTTATTGGAGGGACATCAGGGAAAAAGAAGGAGAAAAGTAAAAAAGCCCCCTTAGGGGGTGAGAAAAAAGGAGGTGAAAAGTATGACAATGACACCACAAGAAAAAGAGGATTTTAAAAGGAGGTTAGAGGAGTATCACAAAAAGAATGTGCAGATTATTGTTGTGCTTGTTATTATCTGGTTTATCGTTTCACTGGGTGGAATAATGGTAGTTAGGGGATTGAACGAGATCAGCTTCCTCGGTTTCCCTCTGGGCTACTATATGGGTGCGCAGGGCTCCATACTTGTTTTTATCGCCGAGATCTTCTTTTACTCCAAGTATATGGATAATCTGGACAAGAAGTACGGTTTCGCTGAATAATTTAAAAAAGGGAGGTGATATTTTTTATGAGTAATCAGATGATAGGTTATATAGTAGTTTTTGGAGTTTTTGTTCTGTTCTTGTATATAGCATATTCCACAAGAGCAACCAGAACAGATGACTTTTATGTTGCTGGAAGAAGAATTAACCCCATATGGAACGGTATGGCAATAGGTGCAGACTGGATGAGCGCGGCTTCATTTATTAGTATGGCAGGCGCCATAGCTGCTCTTGGTTATGATGGCCTTGCTTATATTATGGGATGGACAGGCGGTTACGTTCTTTTAACCCTTGTTTTAGCGCCCTATCTTAGGAAATTTGGTAAATATACAGCTGCAGACTTTGTGGGCGACAGATATGAAAGCCATGTAGCAAGAACAGTTGCTATTTTCTGCGCTATTACAATCAGTCTTGTTTATTGTATAGCTCAGGTAGCTGGTGCAGGAATAATCATGGCTCGTCTGATGGGATTCTCCATGAATGTGGCTATAGCTATCGGTATAGTTATAGTTGTTGTATCTACAGTTATGGGCGGTATGAAAAGTATTACATGGACACAGTGCGCTCAGTATATCGTTCTTATTATTGCTTATTTAATACCTGTGACAGCATTGTGTTTAAAAATGTACGGACACCCGCTTCCACAGCTGGCATATGGAGATCTTCTTTATAAGATAGTTGCAAAAGAGCAGGAGCTGGGTATCAAACCTCTCTATATTGAGCCATTTACAAAGCTTACATCATCAGACATGTGGGTTCTTACACTTATTCTTATGATAGGTACAGCAGGACTTCCTCACATTATGATGAGATATTTTACAACACCAACTGTGCGTGATGCCCGTTATTCCTCTGGTTACGCACTTATCTGCATAGGTGCTCTTTATATTACAGCCCCTGCATACGCCGCTTTTCAGAAATATACCATATTATATGAAGTAGTTGGAAAACAGATAGCCGCATTGCCTGAATGGGTAACTGCATGGGGTAAAGCTGGCCTTATTACAGTTAAGGATGCTAACGCAGATGGTATACTTCAGTTTGCAGAGCTTAATATCCATAGAGATGTTGTAGTGCTATCCATGCCAGAGATTGCGCAGCTTCCTTACATAGTCTCAGCACTTGTTGCCGCTGGTGGTCTTTCAGCTGCTATCTCAACAGCAGACGGGCTTCTTATGGTTATAGCATCTGCCATATCCCATGATCTGTATTTCCGTATGATAAATCCGAAAGCTACTGAGAAACAACGTGTTGTGTTAGGTAAATCACTTATCGGTGTATTTGCTGTTGTTGCTGGATTTTTCGCTGCACAGAACATTGGTTTCATCGTACAGATTGTTGCATGGGCATTCTCACTCGCAGCCGCTACATTCTTCCCTGTAATTGTAATGGGTATCTTCTATAAGAGAACAAACAAGTATGGTGCTATAATCGGGATGGCAGGCGGTTTGTTAATTACCCTATGGTATATTCTGGGTGTAAAGTTTGGCTGGCCTATGAAGTTAAACCCGATTATGGGGATAAAAGACCAGGGTGCAGGATTGTTTGGTCTTATATTTAACTTCCTCGCATGTTATATTATTTCCAATTTTACACCTCCGCCATCGCAGAAGATTATGGAGCTTGTTGACCATTGCAGATATCCTGTTAAGCTTACCGATGAGTTTGATGAATTCCATTAGGATTAAAAAGGGGCGTGCAATGCACGCCCTTTTTTATTATAATCTTAATTAATGAGAGAAGAGTCTCTTTTATTTAAGCCCGTCAGTGAAATATCTAAAAAAGAAGTTGTTTTAGCCGATCCATCCACTTCTATAAAAAATATAGCCACTATAATGAAAGAAAAAAACATCTCTGGTATTATAATAGCAAAAGACAATTATCCCATAGGAATAATTACTGACAGAGATTTTAGAAATAAAGTAATTTCACAGGGGTTAAGTCCCGAAAATATAGCTGCTCACCAGATAATGACCTCACCAGTTCTTACTGTCAGAGAAAACGATTATATATTTGAAGCCATTTATAAAATGACTAAAAACAATATTCACAGGATTGTGGTAGTTGATGAGATGGGGATGATTAGTGGTATTCTGACAGACACGGATATTATAAAGTTTCAAACCAATACACCGCTTTATTTTGTGAGAGATCTTGAGTATGCAGGGAGTCTGGATAGACTTAAAGAGCTTAATAAAAAAAGCGCCTCATTAATAAAATATCTTCTTGAAGCTAATATTAACACGGCTGATCTTATAAGATTTATTAGTAATGTTAATGACTCAATTATTTTAAGATGTATCAGGCTAACCATAGAGGAGAACTATATGAGTCTGCCGGAAGGCTTTGCTTTTTTAGTGCTTGGAAGCGAAGGTAGGATGGAGCAGACTTTAAAAACAGATCAGGATAATGCCATAGTCTTTTCTGATAAGCTGAGTGATAATGAGATTCAGGAGATAAAAATATTTTCTGAAAAACTTATTGATGCGCTTATATATATCGGTATACCAGAATGTCCAGGCGGCATTATGGCAAATAAGGACTTCTGGCGGCGCTCGTTGTCCGACTGGAAAAGATCTCTTAGAAAATGGATATCTACACCAACGCCAGAAAATATCCTAAACTACAGCATGTTTTCTGACCTGAGAACCATATATGGTGACATGGGGCTTGAAAAAAGTATTAAGGATGAGATCAAGACAATGGTGGATGAAAACAGACTTTTTTTAGCTCACATGGCTAAAAACTCACTAAGATTCTCTCCACCGCTGGGTTTTTTGGGAAATATTAAGGTAGAATCAGAAGGTGAAAATAAGGGGAAGTTTGATATAAAAAAGGCAGGAATATTCCCCATCACAGAAGGTATAAAGGTGCTTTCCCTCGAAATGGGAGAGCTTGAAGGAGGTACATTTGGAAAAATAAGAAAACTCTGGGAAAAGGATGTGATCTCGGAAGATTTTTTACTTGAGCTGGAAGAATCATTTGACTTTTTTACGAGGTTAAGACTTAAAAATAATCTAAATCAGTATCTGAAAGGTGAAAATCCTTCCAATTACATTAATCCTAAAGAGCTGAAAGAGATAGAAAAAGATAAGCTAAAGCAGGGATTCAAGGTTGTTAGAAGATTTCAGAGCTTTCTAACAGATAAATACCAGCTGAACTTTGTCAGGTAAAGATTAAAAGCTCTCCTTCAGTTTTTTAAACTGACTATCAGCTAAATCGTATTCTTTTTCATCCTTTAAAATGAGCATTTTAGAAAAGTAGGCAGGATCGTTCATCTTTAAACTGTTATATAGAACAGGTGCCATGGTATTTAGTGAAACTTTATTGGTAATCGGGATATTGAAGGTATCTGAATAGTTTTTCTGAATCAGCGGATCTAATATATGATTTAAAAATACATTTGAAAGATTAAAATCCATATCGGAGATAATAGAGATAAGATAATAGGTAGCATAGGTGCCTTCTTCAGGCAGGAGCATTTCCAGCGTACCAACTCTTCTCTCAAAAAATGCTTTAAGATAAGTTGGAGCTAAAATTATATCGGGTTTTGACTGATTAAGAATATTAATAGCCTCTTCCAGATTATCGATATTAAAAAAAACTGTTTTATCCTTTTTAAGATAATATTTAAGTGATTCAGCAAGTTTGTTATTGAAAGGCAGGTTTAAAAATCTTGCAACAGCAAGCATAGATCCCAAATCGTCTGATAAAGCAATTTTATAGCCTTTATTGAAATACTCCTTTCCGTTTACACTGGGCTTAATTTTTTGAGAATCAAAATAGATGGCATAGGGTATGTAGGCAACAGGCAGAGCAAGAAAACCTGTTTTTGATGAGAAGCTTTTCTGGATCTCTGATATGTGAGTATCCATAAGTTTATCTAAATTGGGGATCTTTGCATTATCGGGATGATAAACAGAGTTATTTTTAATGATACTGCTGTATGCGAAGGATGGGAATATTACCAGGTTAGCATCCTCGGTTGGTTTAGAAAAAAACTCGGCATCATTTTTAGAAAAAATAAACTTTAAATTAGCCTTATATCTATTCTTAAAGGTATCTATCACATTTTTTTCAGCAAAAATATCAGGTGCTTTTATCTTTAAAAGTTTATCTTTAAACTGGCTTACATTAACTTCTGCAACGTATTTTTGCTGATTCATAACTCTCAGTGTCTGATAAGAAATGAGTAAACCAAAAAAAATTAAGGTTAGTATTAGAAACCTTTTCATCTTTGCTCCTTTTTAATTGAATTGACAATATTATACATCTTTTAGTCTCCTATAGTAACCAAAATATATAACCCTTAGAGTAAACGGTGTTTTATCGATAAGCTAATAAGCTGAATAAAAATTTTTTTGAAAAAACATTTAAAAGATAATGAAAAATAATTTTTTAACAGCATATCACTTCAAATTTTTCTTTACTATTAAGCATTTATTTTTAATTAAAGTTTTTTAAAAAATAATTTTTATTTTAAAAATAAAACAGCTTTAGAGATTGTAAACACTATTTTTATGCTTGATTTATTATAAAATACAGTGTTAATTTTAAAACATAAAAGGAGGGAGGGAGACAAAAAAATAATATGAGAAAGGGGGTGAGAATATGGCAAAGAATGCCCATGAGATAATAAAATCAGAGAAATTTAAAAAGCTTGTATTGAAAAGATGGATCGTTAG
>JBEQAF010000012.1:0-729 GCA_041640455.1 bacterium | reverse complement strand
AATGTTATTATTTGTATTTTATTACGGTTATATTGGCATTATCGGTTACAACAAGGAACTTTTAAAGCTTAGGATAGGGGAGAATGCCAATGTAGGGATTGTTTTAGGCGTAGGGGTAATACTGGCCTCCTGGTTTTTAACGGTAATATATGTTTTCTGGGCAAATGGCTCCTACGATAAAACAGTGGAGGAGATAAAGAAATCCATAAATTTTTAATCGGGGGAAGTAAAGTATGGCAATTTTATTCTTTTTAATATTTATATTTCTAACCTTATACGTCACCTACTGGGCAGCTAAGAAAACTAAATCTACCAGCGAGTTTTATGCGGCTGGTAGAAGTGTCACGGGTTTTCAAAATGGACTTGCTCTGGCAGGTGATTATATGTCTGCGGCTTCATTTCTTGGAATTGCTGGTATGGTATCATTAAAGGGCTATGATGGAATGATCTATGCCACAGGATGGCTTGTGGGCTGGCCTGCTCTGATGTTTCTTATCGCAGAACCCTTGAGAAATTTAGGTAAATATACCTTTGCAGATGTGGTCTCTTTCAGATTAAAGCAGAAGCCCATCAGAACGGCTGCAGCAATAGGAAGTATACTTACTGTTCTGGCATACACCATAGCTCAGATGGTTGGTTCAGGAAATCTTATTATGCTCATGTTTGGCATCCCTTATGAGCTTTCAGAGCTTCTTGTTGGCGGTGTAATGCTTGTTTATGTGCTTTTTG
>JBEQAF010000011.1:25483-36934 GCA_041640455.1 bacterium | reverse complement strand
GTATAAGCCCTTAAATAGCTCTTTATTACCCTCAAATGCCTCTTTTAATGTGTCTAAAAATAATGACTTGCCAAATCTCCTCGGTCTGCTTAGAAAATAGTAAACCCCTCTCTCTACAAGCTCAACTATATACTTAGTCTTATCTACATATATGTAGCCTTCTTTAACTATCTTGCTTAATGTGCTTATACCTATTGGTAGCTTCTTTTTCATCCTGGTTATACCCTCCTTACCTGCTTTACACTCTTCTATTATACAGCTACTTTCAGAAAACCTGAAATCTTAATCTAAAAAGTCACCAGATAGGTATAGAGATATTAACCAGTTTTTTGATTTTATTGAAATAAAAGGATTTGAAGGGAAGGAGACAAAAGAAACTATAAGCAGGAAAGAGGCTTTCCACAGAATACTTGATATAATGAAGAGACTTGGTTTCTCCTGGCAGATGTTTCAAAAACAGCCCGTATTTTAGGAGTATCCCGAAATACGGTAAGAAGGGCACGGTATAGTAACCTTCTGGTAAGTATGTCTATACGAGGTGCAAAAGACTTTTTGCGGCGATGCGCCGATTAATCTCTATAATACTTAAAAAAATGGGCCATCAAGGATTCGAACCTTGGACCAACTGATTAAGAGTCAGCTGCTCTACCGAACTGAGCTAATGGCCCTGAATAGACAGGTGAGCGATGGGACTCGAACCCACGACCCCAAGGGCCACAACCTTGTGCTCTGACCGACTGAGCTACGCTCACCATTGAGACTTTTAATTTTATTAATTTTCAGCTAAATGGTCAATCTTTTTTTACTCTTAAAGCTGGGTCGAAAGAAAGATCTGTAAAGACATCTGTTCTATCTGATCTCTTAACGCCTCAATCTCATCCACATGTTTGTCTTCATCCTGAAGTATATGCTCCAGCATTTCCCTGGTTGCATAGTCTCCCACATCTCCAGCAAGCTTTATGGCTTCATTATAGGCTTTAACAGCATTAAGCTCTGCAGAAAGATCATTGGCAAGCTGTTTCGGCACATCACTACCTATGTGCATCTGTTTGAGCTCTGAAACTATCGGTATGCCTTCAAGAAAAAGAATTCTTGCTATAAGCGATTCCGCATGCTTCATCTCGGTAATTGCTCTCTTTTCAAAATGTTTGTGTAGTTTTTCATAGCCCCAGTTTGCGCACATCTCGGAATGAACCATATACTGATTGATTGCGGTAAGCTCGTCTGCAAGTAGAGAGTTGAGCATTTCGATTAGTTTTTCATTTCCTTTCATAAAAACCTCCTTTTTATTTAAAATTGCCTGTTTAAAATCCACTGATGAATTATAGCAGAAAATAACCAGCAACTGAAACTTAGAAAAATGCTAAGAATAATTGACAATCTGTAACTAAAGCAGATATAGGCAGTAAGAAAGAAGATTATTGTGGGAATGAGACCAAAAAGTGCACTTTTTGTGAAGCAGGTTATAGTATCATAATCTCCCCTGTTTTCAAAGGCTACCCAGAATAGTATCAATGCACCTGTTAAAGGCATTACCGCAATGAGCCCTGCGAGTGAGGGGATTTTTTTTGACAGCCAAGAAACGGTGATTATAAGGGTCAGACTTATGATAATTTTCAGGATATTTATTTCCATCGGTCTGTCATTTTCAGATCTTTTATCAACTGTTCGTTTGTAATTCTACCGTTATGGACATTAAGAGCAGTTTTTAAAATGTTATCTTTACAGGACATTTTTATACCCAGCTCTGCAATCTTTATTATGTATGGCAGGGTAGCATTTGAAAGGGCTATGGTTGAGCTTTTAGGAAATGCCCCTGGCATGTTTGCAACTCCGTAGTGAATTATGTTGTCAATAATGTAAACGGGGTTTTTGTGAGTGGTGGGTTTTATGGTCTCAACTATGCCTCCCTGATCTACAGACACATCAACTATGATAGCGCCTTTTTTCATAATTTTTAGCATCTTTCTTTTAATGATCAGAGGTGGCTTTCCGCCGGGAATTAATATGGCTCCAATTATTATATCCTTATTATAGAGCTCACATAGTAGATTTTTCTCATTGAGCATTATAGTTTTAACCTTTCCTGAAAAAAACTCTTCTATTTTTCTTAATCTTTCTATGCCTCTGTTTAAAACTGTTACTTCCATTCCAAGATTATAAGCAGATCTTGCCGCATTAAACCCCACATTTCCTGCCCCGATAATCAGGACTTTTGCAGGAGCCACCCCAATTACCCCCATTGGCAAAACCCCTACTCCGCCATAGGTTTTCTGGAGATAAAAACTGCCAACCAGAGGCGCCATCCTTCCTGCTATCTCGCTCATGGGTTCCAGAAGAGGAAGTTTACCTTCAATTTCAAGTGTTTCATAGGCAAAGGCTGTCACATTTCTTTTTATCAGCTCTTCAGCAAGCTCTGGACATGAAGCAAGATGTAAGAAGGTAAATAATGCCTGCCCCTTTTTAAGAAAATTATATTCTTTTTTTAAAGGCTCCTTAACTTTGCATATTAGCTCTGAATCTGACCAGATAGTTTTAAGATCTGCTATTTTTGCACCAGCTTTTTGATATTCTATATCTGAAAAACCGCTTGCAAGACCTGCCCCTTTCTGAATAAGTATGCGGTTGCCACGATTTACAAGCTCCCTTACCGCTGCTGGTGTAACAGCTACCCTGTACTCCTCCTCTTTAATCTCCCTGGGGATACCAATAATCATGATTATTTTTTAACTTCAGCAAAAACCCTTTTAGGGATTTTTACATTAATTTTGTAATTTTTAAAGCTTACTTCTATCTTTCTATTCTCTTCAGGTATATCCTTCCCCTCGACTATCCTTGTCTGTCTGGCAGGTAAATAATACTTGCCAACCTTTGTAAATTCGGTTTTAAAACTACTTTTAATGCTATCATCGCTGGAAACTATATTTATCTCTTCCATGTATTTTTTGCCTTCCAGTTCTATGTAGTTTATTTTAAGACTAAGTCTCATAGTATTTATCTGATCCTTTTCATAATCAATGTTCATCCCTTCAAGCAACGCCTCTTTTGGATTAAAAATTATCTCAATAGCTTTTACATCTTTTGTGGGAATAGGAAGACCAGTTTTAAAAAAAGCATTTCCAATATCCTGCTTATTTTTAAAGTCAACTAAGTATATCTCTTTGTCACCCTCTTTTCTGACCGAAAACTCTGCAGATTTAAGCAAAAGTTCTCTTTCCATTTTCTTATCAAAGGGGAGGAAGAAACAGCTTAGTTCAAGCGCAAACTGGGATGACATCTGCTTGGACATCTCTGCCATGTAGGGAAATATATTTTTCCCTTCCACCCTTATTACCATACCTCTATTTTTGTGCCAGTATTTTTTTAAAGCTGGCTTCTGAGGTCTTGGCATGTTTTCAGGCATACCAGATGTCATTTTTTTCATAATATTTTCAAACTGCATGGTATCCACATCGCACACATAGCTTTTTATCTCGCCAAGACAGATATTTGTTGCCTTCTCAACCTTTGACAGAGACACAGCAAAAGCTGATGTTACAAAAATCATAAGAAACAAAGCTGAGAGAAGAGCTTTTTTCATAAAACACCTCCATTCATGTTTAATGAAAATATATCTCAGAAAAGCGATTTTGTAAAGTTTTACGGCTTTATTTAAGAAAACCGTACTTTTTCATTCGATATCTCATGGCGTCGACACCAATATTTAAGAGCCTTGCAGCTTTTGACTGATTGCCTTTAGCAACCATCAGAGCCTGCTTTAAAAGCTCTCTTTCAACCTCTTCAATGTCTATTCCGCCTTCGGGGATTTTAACTTCAAACTTATTTTTGGGCTGTCTTGATGAAACCGATATAATCTCGAGGGGCAATCTTTCAACCATTATAAGGTCTTTATCCTCAAATATCATAGCTCTTTCAATGGTATTTCTTAGCTCTCTTACATTTCCAGGCCAGTCGTAGCTTAGAACAAGTTTCTGGGCAATCGGAGAAAAACCTTTAATCTGTTTTTTAAACTCCCTGTTAAAAAGGTTTATATAAAATCTGGAGATCTCAAGTATGTCTTCCGCTCTATCTCTTAGCGGCGGAACATAAATGGGAACAACTTTTATTCTATAGTACAGGTCTTCCCTGAACTTGCCATCTAATACCAGTTTTTTAAGATTTTTATTTGTTGCTGCCACAAGCTGAACATCAACTCTTGTATCTGTAAGCCCGCCAAGCCTTCTGACCGATCTATCTTCAAGAAATCTTAATAGTTTTGCCTGGAGACTAAGCGGCATATCTCCTATCTCGTCAAGAAACAGTACCCCACCATCGGCAAACTCTATTAAACCTTCCTTAGAGGATTTGGCATCCGTAAAAGCTCCCTTTTCATAACCAAAAAGTTCAGACTCAAGCAGATTTTCAGGTAGAGAGGCACAGTTTATGGCTACAAATGGTTTTTTATTTCTATGGCTTTCACTATGTATGGCTCTCGCTATTAGCTCCTTACCTACGCCGCTCTCGCCCTCAATTAGCACAACCTTTACATCGGCGCTTGCCACTCTTTTAATTATGGCTTTTACCTCACAGATCTCCTTGCTGGTGCCTATTATGGCATCCAAGCTATAGTTAGCTTTCTGCTCTTTCCTGTAATAGTTTAGTTCTGCCTGTGTTCTGGCATATTCCAAAGCCTTATTAACAGTAATAATAAATTCATCTATGGAAAATGGTTTGGTTATATAATCAAATGCACCGAGCTTCATAGCCTTTACAGCGGTCTCAATGCTTCCATGAGCTGTAATCATTATCACCTGAATATCGGGATTTTTTTCTTTTATTAGCTGCAGTAGCTCCAGCCCTGTAATATGGGGCATCATAAGATCAATAAGCGCAAGATTAAAATCATATAGCTCCAGTAGTTTAATAGCTTCTTTTGATGAGGCTGTGGTAGTTACATTATGTCCATATTTCTCCAGTTCAATTTTTATCATGTCAAGAATCAGCTTTTCATCGTCAACTATAAGTACGTTTGCCATAGTATCTCCCAAATTTACGAAGTTTTCCTGGGTGTAAACACAAACTCCCATTCCCTGTAACTTTTTTTATTTTCAAAATGTCTATATTCCATCGGGAAACCTTTCTTTTTTAAAGGCTCTTTCTCACTTTTGCTTCTAACACCCTTTATTCTCCCCGCTTCATCTCTTATTATATCCCACTGTCCGTCTTCTGTCATCGGGTCCGTATAAATCTTTCTTAAATGCCTTTTTATGCTTAAAAATCTATTATCTTTAAGCAAATCCTCAAGCTTTCTCGGAAGAAAGTTTACCCCCCCATGACTGCTGTAATAATAACTTTGAAGCCCTTTCACAATCTGATCACCCCTGAAAAGCAGCTCTTCTTCCTTCTCCCTTTGCATGGACTGCTTCCATACCTTGCCTGCCGATGCAAATCCTGCACCGATAAAAAACATTAGAATCAGAACAAATATGTATGTAAATCCTCTGTTACCAGTCAGCATAGGGAGTACCGGAAAGACTTATCTGGTTGCTTCCGCTTTTAATATCGTAAATACCCGGCTCATCTGGAATTGGCGAATTAACAATAATCCATGTGGAGTTTGAGTCTGTAAAGGGATCTTTTGGTATGCTCCTCAGGTATCCTTTTTTAACAAGTAGATCCAGCGAGTCGGGATACCTCTGATTATCCGCATAATACTGGTCTATGGCGCTACGCATTGCAAACAGATTTTCCCTTAAAACTGTCTCCTTAGCTTTAATAACTGAGTTTTTATAGGTGGGCTGGGCTATGGTCAGAAGAATCCCTATGATTGAAATAACGATAATAAGCTCCAGTAGGGTAAAGCCCTTCTTACCAGTCTTTATATTTAGTTCCATCTAAGGCTGTTTCCTCACTTAAAGAGTATACATCAAAAAGATCATCCCCTTCTCTGGGATTATCAAAATCACTGGAATAGCTTCTCTTCCCCCACGTTTCTGCTGGAGACAGGTTTTTATCTGTGTTAAAGGGATCTCTGGGGATCCTTCTTAAAAAATAAATCTTCTTACCTGGCACGGGAGAAGTAACATCATCTTCTCCCTCAACGAGCTTTTCAAGGCTGGGCGGGTATCCAGAAGCGCCGAGCCTCTGAGGAATCCGCTTTTCATCATAAGCTCTTTTATAATCATCAATAGCTTTTCTGATAATCCTTAAGTTGTATCTCAGTTCCATTTCTTTTGTCCTTTTTACGGTCATTCTTGCAACCGGAAAAACAGCCGATGCCAGCACGGCAAGTACAGCCACTGCAACTACCAGTTCAATTAAAGTAAGACCACGTCCCTCGCTTTTCTTTTCAGATACCTGACCAGTAATTTTAAGAGCTTTCCAATCAAGTATCATCATTAAAATTTAACCATCTGACCTTAATTCTATTTTACATCCAGAACTGCATTATTACTTTTCAGTGTATAAATTTTTCCATCCATAAGCCTGATCTTTACGGAGGAGAATAAAACAGCCTCCACATTTAATGCCTTATTTTTGCCTTTAAGCAAAAGCTTGCCAATAGAAAGTGTTGGAGCCAGCTCTTCATCAAATCTGCCATAAATTTTGAAAAGTCCAGACCTGGGATCAAAGGAAGCCCTGTATATGTCGGAGTCACTTCTTTTCAGATCTTCCTCAATAAATTTAACCCCTTCTATGAATGCACCATTTATGGTTCCAGAAACCTCGAACTCAACTACATCTCTGACTCCTGACATTATAATATCTACCTCAAACTCCTCTCCCACAGCCACACTATCAGTTCCCACGGCAGCTATAAAGGCATTCTCATCTTTTATCTCGCCCTCTACCTTACCTGAAAGGGATTCTCTCTTCGCTGCTTCTTCTGCAGGCTCAGAAGTTTCTACTATAGACCTTAACATGGGCTTGGCAGACAGTCTGTCTTCTGTACCTGACCAGATATTGGTAAAATCTGAAGTAGGATATACCACACCTTTGGTTACTCTCGGAGTAATGGAGATAAATATATCTGCCTGATCCACTTTATTTGTATAACTGGAAAACAAAGCTCCAAGAACAGGAATATCGCTAAGGAAAGCAATCCCTGATTTTGCCCTCTCTACCCTGTTCTGAATAAGTCCTCCCAATACGGTAGTCTCTCCATCCTTAACCCTTAAGGTAGTTTTTGCATTTCTGGTTCCTATTCTATAAACAGTGGTTCCGTTCAGAGTTTTGGATTCGCTCACAATATTGCTTACCTCAGCCTCAATCTTTAGCTCCACCTCGTCGTTGGAAAGAATCTTGGGTTCCACATTAAATTTAACACCCACATCAACATACTGCACATTTTCTGACCTCTGGTCAGCACCGCTAACGGTTACTGTAATGACAGGCACTCTGTCTCCTACAAGAACCTGAGATTTTCCACCATCCAGAGTCTTTATCTGAGGATTTGCAAGGGTCTTGGTTACACCGTTTTGCTTCAAAAAGTTAATTGTAATATATGGGAGAGTAAAAAGTATGTTTCTGTTAATCTTACCAATCTCCAGATCTTTTATGGAAAGAAGGGTATCTCCAGTTTTTACGGTTACGTTTGAGTTTTCCACTATAGCAGAGGGATTTCTACCCTTTCCAAATCCCGCACTTATTGAATAGGGGTTAAAATCCACGCCCAGCCTTTCCAGATCATTTCTGTTTACCTCAACAAACTCAAGATCCAGAAGTACCTCTGCTTTTGCCATATCGTTTGCCTGAATAATCTTTTCTGAAAGCTCAAGGCTATCCAGGTCTGCCCTTATAATTATGGCGTTTGTTTCTTCGTTTACAAATATCTGCCTGACCTCTACCAGATTTCTTAACGTATTGACCACCTTTTTTGCATCGGCGTACTTGAGAAAAAAGGTTTTAATATAATACTCTTCGTACTCCTTTCTTTTCTGCTTGGTATCCGGGTATACGATGGCATTTTTCTGATTAATCACCTTTATAGCAAGCTTATTTGTAAAAAGCAAAAGCTCCAGCGCCTGCACAAAAGATGCCTCTTCAATGAATATGGTTACCTTGTTATCTCTAATCTGCTCATCAAATAAAAAGTTTATACCAGAAAGCTTCGAAAGCACATCAAATACATCTTTTATGGGCGCATCTTTAAATTTCAGTGTTATGGGCTTGGTGGACTTTATATTCAGCTCATATTCCAGCGGGCTTTTCACACTCTCCTTTAAAAGCCTGTCAGCCAGATTTTTAGCCTCTACAAGATCTGGATTTAAGGAATAGGCTCTTTTTGCTTCATCTATTGCCTCTTTGTATTTATTGGAAACCGCAAAGGTTTTTGCCCTTTCAAGGCTTACAAGGGCTTCTTTTTTTATCTTTATCTCCTGTAAATATTCAAAGGCTCTTCTAAAAGTGGGGTCTAACACCAGTGTTAAATTAAACTCTTTTTCAGCCTCATCCAGATTACCTTCTGCAATAGCTCTTTTTCCTTTTTCGAAATGAAACTGAGCAGCTGCTTCTTTTGCTCTTGTTAGCTTTATGGAATATTCAATATCTCCAGGGCTTTCCTGAAGCGCCTTGTTATAATATCCGATAGCCTCGTCATATTTGCCCTCAGCCATAAGATTTTCCGCTGTTCTGTATGCCCTGTAGGAAGAACAGGAAAGGCAGACAAGTCCGAAAAATAAAACCAGAGCTATAATATTAATCTTTTTTATCATCTGCAACCTCTTTGTCTAATTTTAGTATTCTGAAATCTCCACCATCGTTAATAAGCTGAACCTCCGTTTTACCTATCCGGTCTATTCTGTAATCGGTATCAAAAATTTTATCGTTCCTTGAAAATGATTTTATATCATTTCCTTTTTTAATAAAAGCCAGCCTTTTACTTTTTTTATCAAGTATGCCTATGAGAATAATATCCTTTAGCGGATCTATCTTCTCAACAGTATTCTCCACCTTTACTATCTTTGGCTGTTCGGGTAGAACAGGAAGCGGAGGAGCTGCTTTTATCTCCTGCTTTTTCTCTTTATCAACGCTGGCATTATCCTTAGTTTTACCTATCAGATCGCTGAAAAGGTCTTTTTTTACCGAAAAACCTTTTAGTTCTGGATATTTAACAGCCCTGTTCTGAACTCTCACATCAATCTGCCTTGTAGCCCTTTCTGTTGTTGCAGTAACCAGCCTTTTTCGCTCATCACCTGAGGAAAAAAGCCTGATTATTATTAAAAATGCCCAGATAACAGCTAACGATATGGCTATCTTCTTTTTCCTTTCCATCAGTTAGCACCTTTAAGATAGGTTGTAACCGTCAGGCTGGCATTGAGAATATCCACACCTTTCTGTATTTTCAAAATGTCCACCATAATGAAATGGGAGCCGCTTTCCAGATCATATACATATTTTTTAATCCCTGAGTAGTTACCTTCAAGGGCAATATTAAGGGTAAGCTTGGTAAGCTTCAGATCCTTTTTCTCTTCAAAGTTATAGTTTATGCTTTTTATCTCCACCTTGCTCTGAAAGGTTTTATCAAAAATGTATGTTATTACTTTTGAAAAATCATCTCTTGACCTCAGCTTTTTCTCCATCTCTCCTATTTTCTCTCTATTCTCAAAAACATCTTTAAATGACAGTATTCTCTCTTTAGCCCTTTTCTCTCTCACAGCATTGTATTCGGAGAGAACTCTTTCAATCCCCTTTTCCTTAGAAGGGATATAATAGAGCCACAAAAAGAGGTTTACTATGACTAAAAATATTATCAGTATAACGGAGCTTCTCAATATAGCTCCCCCTTTATATCAAAATCATTGACAAGCAGCTTTTTATCTCCCAGCCGCTGGAAGCTCTGTTTTGAAATCTCCACATTTTTAATGTAATTAAGATCTTGAATTTTTTTGGAAAAGCTAACAGCGCCCTCGGGACTCAGGCTCTCACCGGTAAGGACAAAGCTCTTTCTGGTCATGTCAATGTCAATGTTTTTCAGACTTACTCCAGCCGGGATTATCTCTTCCAGTCCTGTCAGAAAGGCGGTAATATAAAATCTGTTATCATAAAGGGATGAATAGAATACAAGCTTTTCCGTGAGAACCCTTACCTCCTCATCGGACAGAAATTTTCTTCTTTGTTCCAGATCCTTTGCAATGTTCTCTTCCACTGCCTTTGCTTCGTTTCTTATCCTGTCTATCTCTGAAAGCATATCATTGGATTTTTTCAGTCCGAAGAGGGCAAAAAAAACCAGCACCGCTATGACGATAATATATAAAAGCCCTAATAACTTTTTCTGTTTCTCCCTCTTACGGTCAAAGGATGAAAAATTTATGTTATATCTCATAAGTAACCCTATTTAAGCACACCAAGACCACAGATATATGGACCCGCGTTAACCACTTCCGATCTATTTATAAGCCTATCTTTTACAGATAACTTTTTAACATTGTCAGTAAAATAGGACTCAATATCCGACCTGTCGAGCTCGTCAAAATATAGTATTTCTGTAGCTTCATAATCGGAATATCTTTCTCTAACATTTGAGATAATACTCATAACTTCAAATTCAGCTCTAACGAGCTCAAGAGGTCTGTCCACCTCTCTTATAAATATGGGCAGATAATCCCTGAACAGTATCTGTGAAAAGTCCTTTTCTCTAAGCCAGAAAACTATCCCGTTTTTTGGGAGAGATTTTTCAAACACATTCATAAAAGCAAGCGTAGGGGTAATTATCATATCAGGCTGTAACCCATTAGCCACCAAAGCATTTTCAAGAGATTTTACAAACCATTTGAATGTGGCAACCACAAGTAGTTTATTAATATTTTTCTCCCTTCTAAGCACCTGAATCCTTATAGCCGCATTATCCTTTGGAATGGGCATGATCTTCTGGATTTTCCACATTATAAACTCAACTGCCTCATTCTGATTCTTTGGATAATCCTCCACTTCAAGGTAATGATACCAGGAGAGCGCATGGGGTAAGATAATGTTTGGATCCTTTATCCTGCATTCCGAACTATCTTTTAGCTTTGCAAATAGCTCTTTGATTACATCTGTATCCACTTTAAGGTCGTTTTCAGTTCTTTCGTAAAGCTTCCTATCATCTGATTGCAGCCTCTGAAGGTCATAAATGCTGTAAGTACTCTTCTTTTCCTCTGCACAAAGATATAAAAGATAATCGTTCTCTAAAATTATTATGTTTTTCATCACATCACTCAACAAATGTAACCCTGTTTATCTCTTTCAATGAGGTTATCCCCTGAAAAACCTTATTTAATGCTGCCTCTCTAAGAAAAACTGTACCCAGTTCCCGAGCTTTTTTCTTTAGAACCTGAATGGGAGCTTTATCAATTATAAGCTCTTTCATTGAATCATTTAACAGCAGAATTTCACCGATGGCTATTCTTCCCTTGTATCCAGTAAAGGAACATTCGGTACACCCCTCCCCTTCGTAAAAGACAAAATCTTTATATTTTGACTCATCAAGTC
>JBEQAF010000011.1:0-25473 GCA_041640455.1 bacterium | reverse complement strand
CAAGTCCTGATGCCTTGAGAAAATCGGGCATATAGTTTATAGGACATTTACAGTTCTGGCAGAGAGACCTGATAAGTCGCTGAGCAAGCACACAGTTAAGGGATGTTACAAAGTTATATTCCGAGATTCCCATATTCAGGAACCTTGCAATTACGTCAAATATGTTGTTTGCATGGACTGTAGTAAAAACAAGATGCCCAGTCAGGGCTGACTGAATGGCTATCTGAGCAGTTTCAGGGTCTCTTATCTCTCCTACCATTATTTTATCAGGGTCGTGTCTCAAAATAGATCTTAAACCTCTCGCAAAGGTGAGACCCTTTTTCTCATTTACAGGTATCTGAACCACCCCTTTAAGCTGATACTCTACCGGATCCTCAATGGTAACAATCTTGTCCTCACCTGTATTTATCTCACTTATTGCTGCGTAAAGGGTGGTAGTTTTTCCAGAACCTGTGGGACCTGTAACAAGAATCATCCCATAGGGCTCCCTGATTTTCTTCCTGAATGCCTCAATAAGATTTTCATCAAAGCCAAGGTAATCAAGTCTTAAGTTTTTTAGATCCAGCATGATGCTTTCTTTATCTAACACCCTTATTACCGCATCCTCTCCAAAAATGGTAGGGAGAATTGATACCCTGAAATCCACATATTTATTTCTGATTTTTAACTTAAATCTACCATCCTGTGGAATCCTCTGTTCAGCAATGTCAAGGTCTGACATAACTTTTATTCTTGATATAATATGGCTCTGATATTTCAGGTCAATCGGACCGAGTACCTTTTGTAAGATACCATCAATTCTGAATCTAACATATACACCATCGGCAGAAGACTCTATATGGATATCACTTGCCCTTTTCTGAAGGGCGTCATAAATTGAGGTATCTATTAGCTTAACTATGGGGCTCGCATCTTCCGTTAGCTTTTCAAGAGAGAGCACCTCTTCTCCCTTTTCAGTTTCCTTAACAAGAAGAACTCTGAAATCTTCTGTAACCTCTTCCAGAATCTTAGTAACACTCTCCAGTTTTGTAAGAGCCTTTTCGATCTTATTTTTTGGAGCCACCACTATCTCTATGGGTTTACCGAGTATAAGGTAAAGCTCATCTATTACCAGCACCTTTATTGGATCTGAAAAGGCAAAATAATACCTATCTGCCTCCTCCTTAAGGAAAACTATCTGATGTCTCCTCATCATGTCAAGACTGACACCAGCTGGTAGTTTTTCAGGAGGTGTATACTGGGAAAGGTCAGTAAAAGGGAGTCTCAGCTGTTCAGCAAGTGCTCGGTAAAAATCCTCTTCCGAGATATAACCAAGATTTATTAATGTGGCGCCGATTCTTTCTCTGGTTTTTTTTGCCTCTTCAAGGGCTTTCTGCAACTGTTCATTATTCAGCAGACCTTTTTCCAATAATATCTCGCCAATCCTTTTCCTCAATTACTATCCTCCTACAGCACCTGCAAGACTGAATATGGGCAGATACATGGCTATCACAACAATTCCCACAATAAAACCCATAACAATCATTAAAGCCGGCTCCACCATTGTGGTAATTACTGTTAATGCATCAATTACAAGATTATCATAATATTCCGCTACTTCGTCAAGCATTTCTGACAAAGAGCCAGTACCTTCACCAGACCTTATAAGTCTTAGCGCTATGGGAGGAAATATTTCTGTCTGCTCAATGGCTAAAGAAAGCGGGTTCCCCTCTTCCACATAACGGGTAGCTTTTTTCAATCTTTCCGCAAAGCTTGAATTGGTTGTAACATTGGCAGTAATCTTAAGGGCAGTTACCAGAGGTATCCCCCCTTTTACAATCGCAGAGAGGGTTCTTGCAAAGTTTGAAACCAGATAATTTTTATAAATATTTGAAATAAAGGGGATTTTTAATTTTAAGTCATCAATCAAAAGCTTTCCTCTAAAGGTCTTTCTCATATTTACAAAAATTATTATCAAAACAATGAGCAGTACCACAAGAAAAGGCAGAGCAATCTTAAACATATCAGTCAGTTTTAGCATTATCACAGTTGCCATGGGAAGCTCCACATTTGACTCCAGATAAATTTTGCTAAAGTTCGGGATCACATAGGTAAAAAGAAAAATAACTGCCAGAAAAATTATGGAAAGTACCATAACAGGATATACAGAGGCAGACACAACCTTTCTTTTAAGCTCTTCGCTTTTTTTCATAAATATCTGATATTCTTTAAGTCTGTCTACCAGATTGCCGCCCTTTTCGCCAGCTTTTACATTTGATATGTAAAGAAGTGGAAAATATTCAGGAAACTTTTCCATTGCCTCTGAAAGGGCATACCCCTGCTCAATATCTTTAATGATACTTTCAATTACCCGGTAGATCCCCTTCTGAGGAGGTATCTTTTCTAAAATAATCTCAAGCGCCTTTACCAGTGGCTGACCCGATTTGATAAGAATATAAAGCTCCTGATTGAAGGTTAGAAAGTCTCTAATATTAAGCTTTCTTCTTGAGATGGAGGATACCGAGTAGACCTCCATTACATCAAGAAGCAGATATCCATCTTTTGAAATGAGAAGTTTTAATTCATCAACCGAATCGGCAAAATATTTCACATAAATAACCTTGCCAGACTCCTCGGCAACCTTGCAGTTATAATAGGGCATTTTTTTGACCTAATAGGTAATGATCAAATTTTTTACTTAGAATAACTTTTGGGACTATGCTCAACATTATGACACTTTAAATAACAGCTTCCCTTAAAAATCCCCTCAGAGCTAAACTCAATCTTATTTTTACTATTCTCTCTTGAAACATAATCGGGATTAAACTCAATTAGAAATCTGTTTTTTTCCGAACCGTGAGGACTATGGCAGGTACTGCAAGATGTACCCTTCCAGTTTCTTGATTTGACGCCCTCTATATGTTCCCTGTGGTAGGGGAAGCTCTCATTGCCAAGTATGCTTTCAATCCTGTGACATTCATAACAAAGATCATACTGAGGCTTAAGCGTATCTTCTGTTTTTGTGTATGGAGCTATAAGTATATATTCATTATTTGAGCCGTGTACACCAGCCACCCTATTTTTTCCCTTAGCGTCACTCCCATGACAGCTGGAACATTTTATCAGGCTCTCATAGGTAAGCCCTTGTTTCAGGCTTGGAAGATAATTGTTTTTGCCTGTGGTAACAACGGGATGATAGGATGGATTGGCAGGGTTAAACTCTTTAACCTTATTTTTTTGATAAACAGGCTTATTGGCATCAGCTCCGTGACATTTGAAACATACCTCATATTCAAAATAAGCCTTTTTAACAAATTTTCCATCAATACCAACTCCTGAAACTCCCCAGTGGGGGACTTCTGGAATTGATTTATGAGGCTCGTGACAGTCAAGGCATTCGGCATGACGTGGTTCTGATGCATTGGTAACAGGATAAATTTCTACATATTTATGAAGTCCTCTTCTTTCCACCGGATGTCTGAAAGGTTTATTAAAATCCAGAGAAACTATTTTTTCTTCTTTAATCTTTAGTCGCATCTTTTCCAGCTTTTTAGAAGCTTTATCCTTTGTTCCATGACAAACGTAGCATTGGGCTTCTTCTTCATTGCCAATATAGGTAATACCGGCATGACAGGTTTTGCATCCGCCAGGGTTATACTGCCTCAATAGATGAGTGGGCTTTCTGGTCTGAACTATAAACTCAACCTCCTCCTTAGTTAATGTTGCATATACATTAGCTACCATGATAGAAACAAATATTATTATAAGTGCTTTTACTTTCATAAACACCTACTGAACATGGCAGTGATAACAGAAATCACCGCCTATAGTGGATGAATGTCCGCATGACCAGTTAGAAAAAGATATCTGCTCTCTCATAAATTTTCCATATTGGTTATTATGGGGCTCATGACATGTGGTACACTGCATACCTGTACCGTCAGGATTTCTCGTACCGTTATATGAATATATGGTTGGTCTTAAGGGATATAACTGCTCCGAACCGTCACAGTTAACTGGACTTCCGTTAATGCTTCCAATAAATCCTGTTTTTCCAGAACCACAGGCATTTGACTCCAGACTTCTTAACCTCCATACCCCCTGGGCATCTTTTGCTGAAATAAGACTATTTGTAACTGCTATAGAAATAGGATGCTTGGGGTGATTGGGATTAACTGGATTACCAATATCGGTGCCGAAAAGAACTCCCGAACTGCTGGTAAGCTTTCCTTCCTCAGTCAGATAGTTTCCACCTATGGCTGTGACTAATATATTCCCTCTAACCGTTTCTCCTATAGCCACAGTACCATCATGACAGGAAAGACATTGCTTTGAGCCTCCATCAGGCTGTGTGCGGGGACTAAGAAGGGTGGCTGAGCTGAAAGCTCTATATGTAGCTGTTGAGAGTTTATGTCCCCAGAGGGGGTTTGAGATAGCAGCGTGAGGCACATGACAGAACTTACATATCTGGGTCTCTGAAACGGCTTTGATTTTTACAGTTGCCCTGTCATCAGAAGTTGTAGCCCAGCTTGACAGATTATGAGGACTTTTAGCAATAGGAGAGTTTGCTATATCAACGGCTCTAATGACAGTTGGTATAGCAAAGAGAAGAAAAAATATCAGATATTTAAAAAAATCCCTCAACTTCCTTCTCCAAGATATTTAATTATCTGTATCCTTCTGTTTAGACTATCGGCTATGTAGATATAATTTTTCTTATCAATAAATATACCGGTCGGAAGATTAAACTGTCCTGGCATGACTCCCTCTTCTCCCAGAACTGCCAGAAGTCGGTCATCTTTGTTAAAAACCTGAATAGAATCTTGCAAGCTGTCAATAACATAGATATTCCCGTCTTTATCAGTACAAACTCCCTTCGGTCTTGCAAAATTACCATCGCCTATCCCCATCCTGCCTATTTTGCTTATATATCTTCCTTCAAGATCAAGGACCTGCACTCTAAAGTTCATAGTATCTGTAACAAACAATAAACTCTTTTCATCATCCACAAAAAGATGCGTGGGGAAGTTAAACTCCCCATCCGCTTCGCCTCTTCTACCTATTGTTTTAATAAGTTTAAAATCTCTATCAAAAACTTTAACATCATGGTTTAGCGAATCTGCCACATAAAAATTTCTTTTCCTTTCAGAGAAGGCTATACCGCTCGGTCTCCAATTAATATTATCTAATGTTTTGGTTGATACAGGATATCCATTTTTATCATAAATTACAATCCTCTTTTTCTCAGGATCTGTCACGTAGACATTATTGTCATCATCCACACAGACTGATGTCGGATAGAAAAGCATATCACCTTCCTTAGTGTCCTTGAGAACCCCCACTCTGGCTGTTTTAAGATCAAAGGTTATAACTCCAAGAATCCCCTGATCTACAATGTATATCACATCATCCTTTACAAAGATGGCAAAGGGCTTCCCAAAGTTTAAAAAGTTCTCACTTTCTTCTCCTATAAGCCATTTGATAAACTTCTCTGTCCTGGTTTCAACCTTTATATTTTTTTTAAAATCCTCAACTGAGTTTATTATTTTAATGAGCTCATATCTGGGCTTTGAAGGTGGAGCAGGCCATTTAAGCCCGACCTCGCTTTTATAAAATGCTTCAGGATTGGTTTTAACAGTACTAAAAGAACAGCCACATAGAAATACTAAAGTTAATAGGAACCATAACATTTTCATATGAAAATATTATATCAGTTTTTTTTAAAAAATAACTAACAAAAACTTATTATAAAATAACCAATAATTAGAGAAAGCAGAGTAACCGGAACCCCTACCTTCAGATATTCCAAAAATCCTATTTTTACCCTGTTTGATGCTCCTTCAATTACAATAATGTTGGCGATGGAACCTAAAATTGTAAGATTGCCAGCCAGGGTAGAGCTCATGGCTAAAATAAGCCATGTATTTTCTGTGTTGTTAAAACTCTCTATGAGAGGCTTAAATATAAGCACAGCAGGCACATTACTCACCATATTGGAAAGCAGAGCTGATGAGATAATTAGCAAAAGATTGCTTTTAATCAGCTCACCGGCGTGATTTACCATATTACCGTAGAGAGCTGATTTTTCAACCCCTTTTATAACGATAAAAAGCCCAATAAAAAGTATAATGAGCCTGAAATCAATGAGATTATAAACCTTTTCAGGTTTTATCCTTCTGGTTATTAAAAGAAATGAACCCACACCTACAGAAACAAGCTCCATGGGAACACCAGCAAAAAATAACACAAGGGTAATAACAGAAACCAAGAAAGATTTTACTACCAGTGCACGGTTATACCTTATTCTCATATCTGGCATGGGTGTTATCCTACATTTTAGATCTTTTCTATAGAAAAATTTAATTACCAGCGCACATACAATAAATCCTGCCAGTGCCACAGGAAAAAGCCTTAAAAAAAATGTGCTATAGCTGATCTTTGATGCGGCACCAATAATAATATTCTGGGGATTTCCAGTTATGGTAGCAACGCTTCCGATATTTGCCGACATGCAAAGCGCGAGAAGAAAAGGTCTCGGATTAAGGTTTAATCTTTTGCAAAGCTCCACCACAAAGGGGGTAAATATGAGGCAGACCGTATCGTTTACAAAAAAAGCCGACAATATCCCCGAACTGAATATGATTGAATATAAAAGAAAATCTGGGGTTTTAACTACCTTTACCACCAGACCGTATACAATATTGAAAAAACCAGAAAGCCTCAGGTTGGCTATCAGCACCATCATCCCGAAAAGGATAAGTATGGTTTTGTAGTCAATAGCCTCATAGGCATCATAAACAGAAAGCACGCCCGAGATCACCATAAGCGATGCGCCAATAATGGCAGCGCCTGTCCTGTCCACTCTAAAAAGCGGAGGCTGCCCGAGAGCTATGATAATATAAGTTACGAGAAAGATTAAAAAGGCGTTATCCATTTAGCAGTTCAATAAATATTTCTCTGATTTTTCTTTTAATATCATTTATGTATTCAAAAAAATCTGCCTTAGACATGCATATATTCATATTTGATATAATATCTTCAATTATCTCTTCATCTTTGAGAAAGGAGTTTCTTGAAAAACCGGAGATAACTCTAAGATTTCTTTCTATGGCTTTAAAAAATAAGTAATTTTTTTCAATAAAATCAACCTTTTCCGATTCAATTAAGGCTGACTCTTTAAGAGCTTTAAAAAAATCCTTAGGCGAAAGGGCTCTTAAAGCTTTATGTTCTCTTCCGTATGCAAGTTTGAAATACTGAATAAGAAACTCCATGTCCATGAGACCGCCAATACCTGTTTTAATCTCAATTACCTTTCCTGACCGCTCCTTCTCTGAAAGCTCCTTATCTATACGCAGTTTCATGGAATAGATCTCTTTTTTGAGCTCTTTCTGATCATATTCATTCCCATAGAGTATATCTTCTATAGTCTTAGTTACCGAATTATTAAAGTCAGATGGAATTCCAAGCACCCTTGCCCTTGTGAGAGCCTGTTTTTCAAAAAGCCATGATGTTTTATGATAATTTTTAAAATTTTCAAAGCTGGTAACAAGTGGTCCCTGACTGCCTGTTGGTCTCAGGCGCATGTCAATCTTATAAAGCTCTCCCTCTTTTGTGACCATAGTAAGATTTGAGATAATTCTCTGCATTAGCCTTGAGTTGTAATAACCCGCATTATTGCAATCGCTCTCGTACAAAAAAATCAGATCTATATCGGAAAAATAGGTCATCTCGAAGCTTCCGAGTTTTCCCATGCCTATAAAGGCTATCTTTTCGTCTGGCTCCTCTAGCTTCTGATTAATAATCTCTTTGCATAGCTCGTATACAGCAAAGAGAGATGACTCGGCTAAATTGGTAAGATAAAGCTCCAGCTCGTAACTGTCTATAACTCCATAGCTCTCCATCATGCCGATTTTTAGCCATTCACTATTTTTAAACTGCCTTAATAGCCTCATCTTCATCTCAAAATCAGGAGCTGAATGAATCAGATTTTTAATATAGCTGTAATAGGATAAAAAGCTTTTTCTATCTATCTGATCCTCTGTAACGATAAACTCAAGTGTCTCCGGATAATTGATAAGTATCTTTACCAGATAGGATCCGAGAAAAAACGCCTTTGATATATACTCGGTGGTCTTTTTATTTTCTACCATAAGCGGAAGATATATCTGATTTTTTGAAAGCCTTTCAATAAACTCGTTTATAAGCAGAAGATGCTTTCTCTGAATATTTTTGTTTTCGAGAGAACTCACAAGATCCAGTAGAAAGCTCTTATAATACTTTCTGTATTTTGGCGAAAACTTTAAAAGCTTCTGCTCCATCTCAGCAATCACAGGTTTAAGCTCATTAATATCCGCAGTAAAGGACTGCGAAAGTCTATTTAAAAGATACTCTCTGTCAAACCCCTCTTTCTCAATAAAATCTTTCCTTTCATCGGACTCTTCAGTGTAAAAAAGAGCCTGAAAGTTTTCAGATATGTTTTTTCTATATAAGTTTAGCACTGAAAAAAATTCATCCTTACTTAATTCCAAAATCTTTATCAGTCTTTCAAAGGCATCGCCCGATGGGACTAAATAGCTCTGGAGCTCATCATCCATCTGAATAAGATTTTCTACTCGCCTTAGATACAAATATGATTTTTTCAGTATTTCGCCCTTTTCTTTTTCCAGAAAATGCTGATCAACCAAAAGGTCTATGGCTTTTGAGATATTTCCTTCTCTTATGGTTTTGTTTTTACCACCGTTAATAATCTGAAAGGCATATACAAAAAACTCTGCCTCCCTTATGCCGCCCTTGCCGAGTTTAACATTAAGCCCTTCCTTATCCCGCCTTCGACTTTCAAAATCAATCTTGCTTTTAAGCTCCTTCAGATCCTTTATCATTGAGTAATCAAGATACCTTTTAAAAATATATCCTTCGAGCTCTGAGATTAAAGACCTGTAGACCAGTTCATCACCGGCAATAAATCTGGTTCTTAAAAGAGCCATCCTCTGCCATGTTTCACCATAAAGATAGTAGTAATTAAGCACCGCAGATGCAGACATAGCAAGAGGGGAATATCTCCCTCCCGGTCTTAGATCGTTGTCTACCCTGTAAAGAAAGCCTATTTCTGTGTTTTTTGAAAGCAGATTATTTATTTTAACAGCCCATCTGCTGTAAATATCCAGATTGTTTAGATTATCATCATCAAAGATATATACGATGTCAATATCGGAGCTAAAGTTTAGCTCCATGCTTCCAAGTTTGCCCATAGCTATAATGGTAAGAGGCTTAACATTACCTTTAAGAAAAAATTTTTTTGTATAATTATAAACTGCATTTACAATAAGCTCAGCCAGCCTTGACTGTTCATAAAGGGTTTTTGAAAAATCCTGTTTTAAAAAAACATCTCTAATGATTAGTTTAAGCAGCTCTTTGTATTTTATAATTCGTAGCCCTTTACTAAATTTTTCCTCATCCTCCGTCTCAATATCATTTAACTTGGATATAAGCTCAGACTCGTTAAAAGAACTGTCTTTTCTTACCTCTTCCAGATCTTTTTCTGAAAGCTTTGAGACTATTCTATAAGTAAGTGGTGATACGGATGTAACCAGAGAATAGAAATCAGCAAGCTCTCCCGAAAGATATCCGATCTCGCTTGAAAACCTCTTTGAAAGCCTTTCATCAATCACTCTCATTGAGATTAAAATATATGCTCAGCTTAAAAATGTAAAGAAAAATCAGGCATTCTACCAAGCCAAAACAGAAATGTTTTTTAAGCTAAAATCAAAATGTCCTGTTTCTATTCTGACACTTAAGATAGATTTTTAGAGGCATTCCCATCAAAATGTTCCTCATAATTATTTACTTTGCTGCCATAGGATCTCCTCCTTTCAAAAAAAGAAATAATTTAGCAGTTTTTAGCAGGATATTTTTACTTTGGCGCATTAGAAGATAATCATGTTGGTGTTACAACTTTTTTCTTGCCTTTTTATAAGGATTTTAATAAATTGAAAACTTACATTTGATATTATTCGGGGGTTTTGAAATGCCTATAGTGGTTCAGAAATTTGGCGGTACATCGGTTGGTGATATTAAAAGGATTGAAAATGTTGCCAGAAAGGCAATCGCTGAATATGAAAAGGGGAATCAGGTGGTGGTGGTGGTTTCTGCAATGGCTGGAGAAACCAACAGGCTTATATCGCTTGCTCATCAGATAACCGATCTTCCAGATGAAAGAGAGATGGATGTGCTCATATCAACAGGTGAGCAGGTCTCTATCGCACTGCTGGCAATTACTCTAAAAAAGCTGGGTTACAAAGCTAAATCCTATCTGGGTAATCAGGTAAAAATCCTTACTGACAGTGCCTTTACTAAGGCAAGGATACTAAAGGTAGAGCGGGAAAATATTTTAAAAGACCTTAACGAAGGATACATAGTTGTGGTTGCAGGTTTTCAGGGGGTGGATGAGGCTGGTAACATAACTACTCTTGGAAGAGGCGGATCAGATACTACAGGTGTAGCAATCGCTGCCGCTTTAAATGCCCATGTATGTGATATCTATACCGATGTGGATGGTGTTTATACAACTGACCCAAGAATTTGCAGCAAGGCAAGAAAGCTAAATAAGATCTCCTATGATGAGATGCTTGAGCTTGCAAGCTTGGGTTCAAAGGTTTTGCAGATTAGATCGGTTGAACTGGCAAAGAAGTTTAAAGTTCCTGTTCATGTGCGGTCTTCTTTTTCCGATGAACCAGGAACATTAGTCTGTGAGGAGGATAAATCAATGGAAAATGTAGTAGTATCGGGTATCTCTTATAATAAAGACGAGGCAAGAATAACGCTTGTTAAAGTTCCGGACAGACCGGGTATTGCATCAAAAATTTTTGGCGAGATATCAAATGGGAATATTGTGGTGGATATGATAATCCAGAATAGTAGTATTGACGGGACTACAGACCTGACATTTACAGTGCCAAAATCAGACCTGAAAAAGGCTCTGCTTCTCGTTGAAAAGGTGGCAAAAGATCTGGGAGCAAAAGAGATCCTTTCAGATGATACCATAGCTAAGGTTTCCATTGTTGGACTTGGCATGAGATCCCATTCGGGGATAGCTGCCAGAATGTTTGATATTCTTGGTAAGGCTGGCATAAATATTCTTATGATAAGCACATCGGAGATTAAGATCTCCTGTGTGATTGAAGAAAAATATACAGAGCTGGCAGTAAGAGAGCTACACGACGCCTTTCAGCTGGACAAAGAGCCAGTTGTAGAGGGAAAATGAGAAAAATACAAATCTATGACACAACTCTGCGAGACGGATCTCAGGGGGAGGACGTTTCTTTTACCCTTGAGGATAAGCTTAGAATTGCGTTAAAGCTTGATGAGCTCGGGATTGATTTTGTGGAAGGCGGATGGCCAGGGTCAAACCCAAAAGACATGCTGTTTTTTAAAGAAATCAAAAAATATGATCTTAAAAATATTAAGATTACCGCCTTTGGAAGCACAGCAAAAGCTGGAGAGAAGATAGAAAAAGACAGCAATATTCAGACTCTGCTAAAGTCAGATGCTCAGTGGATAACAATCTTTGGTAAAACATGGGATTTTCATGTTAGAGAAGCTCTAAGAATAAGTCTTGATGATAATCTTAAACTAATTGAAAACTCTGTAGCCTACCTGACCAAAAAGGGAAGAAAGGTGATATATGATGCAGAACATTTTTTTGACGGATACAGAGCAAATCCTGATTATGCCTTTAAAACCGTAGCCGCAGCCATTGAGGGTGGAGCAGAGTTAATCTGTCTTTGTGACACTAACGGTGGGACCATTCCTTCTGTCCTTGAAAAGATAATAAAGGACTTTAAAAAAAGATTTTCCATTCCCTTTGGCATACACTGTCATAACGACTGTGAGCTTGCAGTTGCAAATTCAATAACTGCAATTGAAGCTGGTGCCAGTCAGGTACAGGGCACCTTTAATGGCTTTGGTGAAAGATGTGGTAACGCCAATCTTGTTTCCATAATTCCTATCGTTCAGCTAAAGCTTAATCTGGAAGCCATAGGCAGAGATAAGTTAAAAAAATTAAAAGAGACCTCCCGTTACATTTATGAGATAGCCAATCTGCCTCCTCCAAAAAATCAGCCCTTTGTAGGCGAAAGCGCCTTTGCCCATAAGGGTGGCGTTCATGTAAGTGCCATCAACAAGAATGCCTCAACCTATGAACATATAACCCCTGAAGAGGTAGGCAACAGGCGCAGAATTCTGATATCTGATCTGTCGGGAAAAAGCAATATCTTCTATAAGGCAAAAGAGTTTAATATTGATCTGGATAGTAAAGATCCGATCACTATTGAAATCCTCAATAAACTCAAAGAGCTGGAATTACAGGGTTATCAGTTTGAGGGAGCAGAAGCCTCCTTTGAGCTGCTTATGATGGAAGCCATAGGGCAGAGAAGAAAATATTTTGACCTAATCGGGTTCAGGGTTATAGATGAAAAGAGAAAAGAGGGTGAGCTACCAATAGCAGAAGCAACAGTGATGATTAAGGTGGGAGGACATATTGAACATACCGCATCGGTAGGCAATGGACCTGTAAATGCTCTCGATAACGCTATGAGGAAGGCGCTTGAACGTTTTTACCCGGAGCTAAAGGATGTGAAACTTCTTGACTACAAAGTCCGGGTATTGAGCTCAGACCGTGGGACTGCAGCGGGCGTCAGAGTGCTTATAGAATCAGGGGATAAGGATGATAAATGGGGCACAGTAGGTGTATCTCAGAATATAATAGAGGCAAGCTATCAGGCTCTTGTAGATAGCATAGAATACAAGCTTTACAAGAATCACAAAAAAGAGAAAAAATAAAACCCTTTGAAAGAATTTTTTTCAAAGGGTTTTGTAATAGATTTAAAAATCTGTTTATTTGATTTAAGGTTAACTAACTTATCTTATATACTTTGCTCCTTCTTTATGAATAAAATCAATAAGTTTATTTATAATTGCAGAAGGCTGACCTATAGTAATTAAATTTACAGGCGTTGACAGAAGAGGCGGAGCATCTACAATCTTTACATTAGGTGTGTTAATAGAGCCTTTTGCTACCACAGCTATTGCATCCTTATTATTCTCAATGATTTTCAGGATGTCCATATCAGTTGTGCCCTCTACTGAAGCTTTAATAGGTGTTTCATCTTTAATAATATTTTTTGCTATCACATTGGTTGTTCCGAGAGTAAGCTTACCAAGAACCACCTTAACAGGTATGGGCTCTCCACCAACCTCCTTCCAGTTTGTAATCTTTCCTGTATATATATCTTTCAGCTGAGACTGAGTAAGTTTTTTTACTGGATTTGTCTTATTTACAACCACCACATAGTTAACCTCTTTCCAGATAGTAGTTGAGACAAACTTATCCTTATTGTTTAGTATTACATTATTTTTTCTATTAAGCTCAATGAGCTCAGAAAGCGGATGAGCAATACAGGCACAATCGGCATTTCCCCTGTCAAGTTCTTCCAATGCCTGTTTTCCCCCAACTGGTAGTAATAGAAGCTCAATCCCGGTTTTTTCCTTAAAGGGCTCCTGGATGGGTTTCAATACTGTATTAATAGCTGTAGAACCCCCTACGATCTTTAATTTAACTGCTTGACTCTCTCCTGGAAAACTAACTGCTAAAAAGAAAAGGATAATTAAGAGCAATAAAGTATTTTTTCTCATATACCCCCCAGAATAGAAATCTGTGTATTATTTTTAACATTAATATTAAAAATTTTCAATCCTTTATTGTGAGTGTGCCGGTCTCCTGAGATATTATATTCTGCAAAGATTTTAGCTCATAAATATAGATTTTATTCTTTTCTGCATCAATAATCCCTTTTTCTCTGAGCTTTCTTATAGCCCTTGAAAGAGTTTCGTTAACAGTGCCAAGCTTTTTGGCAAGCTCTGTTTTTGTTATATTAAGCTCAATCTCAATATAGTCATCAACCTTTTTCCCCCTCCTAACCGCTTCCTCAATGATATACTCAGCCAACCTTGCATCTACTGTTTTTAGAGATACATTATCAACCAGATCTACAACCTTTTTGAGAAGCATTGAAAGGCTGATAATCAGATTAAGGGCAATCTTTGAGTTAGTTTCTATAAGTTTTAAAAACATTTTCTTATCAACATAAACCACCCTGCTATCCAGAATGGTTTCAGCAAATGCAGGGTAACCTTTGCCAATAAAAATTGCCGCCTCCGCAAAGGTCTCTCCTGGATTGATAATATGCAGAATCTGTTCCCTGCTATCTGGAGATATTCGGTATATTTTTACCATTCCTTTTAAAAGAATATAAAAACCCTTTGCATCATCTCCCTCAGAGAAGATAATTGACTTTTTGGGATAATCTTTTATCACAAGAATCTTTGAAATCTCTCTGAGATCATCTTCATTTAGTCCTGAAAAAAGTAGAATTTTTTTTAACTCCTGAATATTTTCCAATAGACCTCCTGGCTATCTCTATTTTATAAGTTTTCTTCTCATCAATATTATAGATGTAAAATAAAAAATCAGCCCATGGAAAAGCGGCACAAAACCCAGCAAAAGCTTTGATGATGAAAAACTAAGGTAAATGCTTCTCAAAGCCTCAATGCTAAAGGATAGAGGGAACAAAACTTTGCTTACCATAATTATCTTTTCATCCAGATGGGTGAGGGGGAAAAAGGTTCCTGAAAAAAACATCATGGGCGTAAAATATAGAAAAATGGGGAAATTAAAAGATTCTATGTTTTTTACCACAGCTGTGAAAAACATCCCCAGCGAAGAAAAGGTAAAGCTAAGCACAGCTATAAGCGGCAGAAATAGAATAAAATGAGAGATTTTTATCAGCCCGAGCAGTACAAAGACCATCATTACAATAAGTCCGCTGATTACTCCTCTTGTGGCACCCCATAAAATCTCACCGATCACCACATCATCAATCCCCACAGGGGTTACGATTATGGCATCAAAGGTCTTCTGAAATATCATTTTTACAAAGCTTGAATAGGTGGTGTAAAAAAAAGATGAGTTTAGCGCCGCCATGGCAATAATGGCAGGGGTAAGAAATACCTTATAAGGTAGCCCATCTATATCCTTTACAAAGGCACCAAGACCATATCCAAAGGCAAAAATGTAAAATAAAGGCTCTAACAAAGGGAGGAAAAAGTTTACCCAGAATAGTTTAATAAACACATCTCTGTTTCTTTTCCAGACAGGGATAAATCCGAACTTTAACATCTACTCTCTCAGCTCCTTTCCGGTGAGATAAATAAAAAGGTCTTCAAGATTTGATGGTCTGACAACAAATTTAGCCTCATTACATAGATTTACAAGCCTTTCGAGAATCTCTTTTTTATCCTTTGAATGAATATATACCCTATCTTTGTAATAGGTCTTCTTCCCGCTTATCTGAGAGATAATACTATCATTACAATTGTATATCTCAACGGTCTCCATCCCAATATGTTCTTCTATTAGGCTTTTTGGATTCCCCTCTGCTATTATCTTTCCCATGTCCATAATGTATATGCGATCGCAGAGGTTTTCAGCCTCTTCCATATAATGGGTAGTTAAAATTATGGTTTTTCCTGATTTTTTAAGCTCCAGTACCTTTTCCCAGATATGTCTTCTTGCCTGTGGATCGAGCCCGGTGGTTGGCTCATCAAGTATTATTAGCTCGGGATTATTTATAAGGCTTCTTCCTATAATAAGCCTCCTTTTCATGCCTCCAGACAGGTCAGACACATTAACATTTCTTTTATCTTCAAGATCGATAAATTTTAGCAGCTCATCTATTATTTTTCGGGCTTCGTTTTTTTTTATAAAAAAATATCTTGAATAGACTAAAAGATTCTCATAAACAGAAAAATCCGGGTCTAAGTTATTATCCTGCGGCACTACTCCTATACGGGCTTTAATGTATTTACATTCCTTTGATACGTCTCTACCAAAAACTCTTAGACTTCCGCCTGTAAGTCTGGATGTACAGGTTATCAGTTTTATAAGAGTGGTCTTTCCTGCGCCATTGGGACCCAAAAAACCTAAAATCTCTCCCTCAGAGGAAAAAAAGTCCACCCCCTTAATCGCCTCAAAACCGTTATATTTCTTGACAATATTTATGCCTTCCACTATCTTTGACATAAATTTATACTGGCACATTTTAATCATTTTTTCAATTAACCTTTGCAAAAAATACCAAAGGATTTAAAATAAACTTTCATGAACATAAGAAAGCTTATTAATGACATTACCTCCTCACCACCAAGGATTATCCTGCTTTCCTATCTTTTTATTATCTTTCTTGGCTCTATTATATTATATCTTCCCATCTCAACCACAAGGACCATAAGCTATACAGATGCAGTGTTTACAGCAGTTTCTGCTATAACTGATACAGGACTGATAGTTCTGGAAACACCAAAGGATTTTACCGCCTTTGGAAAATTTGTTATCCTCTTTCTTATCCATATAGGTGGTCTTGGATATATGGCAATGACCACATTTTTTATTCTTACCTTCAGACAGAAAATCAGCTTTAAAGATAGGCTTATACTTGCCGAGTCGCTTAATTATCCCGGTGTGGGCGGGTTAATAAAATTTTTGTTAAGAGTCCTCATTTTTGTTGTAATAATTGAGTTTATAGGGGCAGTGCTTTTATTCATTGGTTTTATAAAAAAGTTTAGTTTCTTCATTGCTTTAAAATATAGCATCTTCCATTCTATCTCCGCATTTAATAATGCGGGGTTCTCTCTTTTTTCTAACAACCTGATGGATTTTGAAAACAATCTGTTAATCAATATTACCATCGCATCTTTAATAATAGTGGGTGGAATAGGATTCTTTGTTATAAATGACTTTTATCTTTTCTTCAGAAAAGAGGTAAAACGGATCTCCAATCACTCACTTATAACCTGCTTCTCTTCACTCTATCTTATATTTTTCGGCGCCGCATTAATAATAATATTTGAATACTCAAACTACAGGGGATTATGGAGTCTCAGCTGGTTTGACAGGATTATTGCCGCCATTTTTCACAGCATTTCAACAAGAACTGCTGGATTTAATACGGTAGATCTGTCTACCTTTACCGACGCCACTCTCAGCATAATGGCAGCCTTGATGTTTGTAGGCGCTTCTCCTGGCTCAACAGGCGGTGGTATAAAGACCACAACCATAACAGTGATTTTTTTAGCCATTGTTAACTATATCAGAGGAAATCATGATGTAAATTTTAACTACAGGAAGATAAATGTGGAGCAGGTTTATAAGGCTCTGGTAATTTTCAGTCTGGCTTTTATTTACATCACCTTGGTGGCAATTTTTATTAGCAAGCTGGAGAATGTAACCTTTACTCGTTCGTTATTTGAGGTCATCTCAGCCTTCTCTACAGTCGGTCTTTCTGTTGGAAACGGTAGTGTTCTAAGCCTATCGGCTAACTTTACTATTCTTGGTAAAATCATTATAATGTCAACCATGTTTATAGGAAAAATCGGGCTTCTGAGCTTTGTAATTGCCTTATCCAAGAAGCCCAGAGAGTCAAGAATAAAATATCCGGAAGCGAGGATACTTATATGAAAAAGACCTTTGCAGTGATAGGTTTGGGTAGATTTGGTTTTCATGTAGCAAAGACACTGGCTGAGCTGGGAGCTGAAGTGATAGCCATAGATAGGGAAGAGGAGAACGTCAGAGAGATTTCTGATTTTGTTACTCAGACTTATATTCTTGACGCAATGGATGAGAAGGCAATGAAAGAGGCGGGTATTTCAAACGTAGATGTGGCTATTGTGAGCATCGGTCAGAACGTTGAAGCAAACCTAATTGTAATTATGGTTTTAATGGATATAGGAATTACAAATATAATCGCCAAAGCAGTCACCCCTCTTCACGGAAAGCTTCTCGAGAAGATGGGGGTTACAAGGGTTGTATATCCCGAAAGAGATATGGCTATCAGGGTCGCCCACTCGCTTTTAATAAAAAATGTGCTTGAAGAGATCCCGCTTACCCCCAAACACGGCATATTTGAGATTAAAACACCATCAATTTTTATAGGCAAAAGCTTAAAGGAGCTCCAGATAAGAAAATCTTATAATCTTAATATACTTGCAATAAGAAGGGATAAAGACCTGCTTATTAACCCCTCTGGAGATGATCTTATACAGGAGAATGATATTCTGCTTCTTCTTGGCTCCAATGAGGGGATAATCGAGCTGACCAGACTGGGCTAACTTGCAAAAATTTTTTTCTCTGTTTTAATTTAAATATAATAAAAAAGGAGGAAAAAATGTTTAGCAAAATACTTATAGCAACTGACCTTTCAGCAACATCCTATTATATGATAGAGGCGCTTAAAGAGCTTAAAAACTATAATGTTCAGAACATCATACTTACCCATGTGATAGATTTGAAATATACCACCCAGCCACCTCAGGGCTTTCAGGAAGAGTCAATGAAACTTCTGAACAAAGAGTCAGAGCTATTAATTGATGCGGGATTCAACGTTCAACTGGATTTAAGGGTGGGAAGTGCATGGAAAGAGATCCTTGAATCAGCCAGAGAACATAAAGCCACACTCATTGTTGTAGGCTCACATGGTAAAAGCATAGCAAGAGAGGTAATTTTAGGAAGTGTCACATCGGAGCTGATAGAACAGGCAGATCTGCCCGTGCTGATACTTAAAATGAGCGATTTTGACACAGAAAGAAAGGCAAGATACAGTGCTATTAAAATACCTCACCTCTTTGATAATGTTTTATACGCCACTGATTTTTCTCCCGAATCCGAAAATGCAAAGAACTTTTTAAAACAGAATATTGGTTTTATAAAAAAATTAACTCTATTGCATGTTCAGGAGCCTATAATTCTTGAACAGCCCATTGAGTTTGATCAGTCAACGTTTGATGCCATAGACCTGAAAAGACTTGAGGACATTGAAAAAGAGCTGGGTATATCGGCTCAGAGAGAGATACTTCATGGTATACCTTCCTTAGAAATAGAAAGTTTTATTAATTCAGATAACTTTACTCTCGTCGTGATGGGAACAAGAGGCTTCGGTCTGGCAGCAAGAATTCTTCTGGGTAGTACTTCAAGACACACGGTGAGACATTCAAAATCTCCTGTGCTTATAGTGCCTAAAAATAAATAAAGAGGTTAGCATATGTTCAAATGCGATAAATGTGGAGCTGAGATTAAACCCCGAAACCCATATCTTACAGTAGACATTATCATAGAGGTAGATGACGGGATTATTCTTATTGAAAGGAAAAACGAGCCTTACGGCTGGGCACTGCCAGGCGGGTTTGTTGACTACGGTGAGACCGTAGAGAATGCGGCAAAAAGAGAAGCCCGTGAGGAGACAAATCTTGAGATAGCCAATCTATATCTTTTCGGGGTTTATTCAGATCCCTCAAGAGATCCAAGATTTCATACCGCATCTGTGGTATATGTGGCCACCGCAAGGGGGGATAAATTATTAGCTGGAGACGATGCAAAAAATGCAAAAATATTTAAGGAGAAAGAACTGCCAGAAAATATAGTTTTTGACCACAAAAGAATAATTAAAGATTATTTTCGCTGGAGAAAATCCTGGATTTAATGATACTTTAAGACAAGATCAAGTATCTCTTTTGCCTTTTCAAATCTTTTTGGGGTATTAAGCATAACAATCATAACTGATCTGCCAGCTTTTTCAAGACAGAGGATAAGACACTCGCCTGCTTTTAAGGTATTTCCAGTTTTTACACCTGCTACACCATCGTAACTGAACAATAGCTCATTACTATTTTTTAAACTTAACTTTCTATCAGGTCTGTTAAGCGGCGAAATAACTATCTCTTTAGTGGACACTATCTCTTTAAATTTTTTATTCCGCCATAGATACTGGGTTAGAATATAAAGATCCTCCGCACTGCTGTAATGCCCTTCCTGATCATGACCACAGGGGTTTTTAAATCTGGTATTTTTAAGTCTTAGCTCTTTCCCCCTTTCATTCATAAGCTTAACAAAATGAGTCTCGCTTCTTGCTACATATTCAGCAAGTAGAACACAGGCATCGTTGGCTGACTGCATAAGCATCGCATGAAGCAGATCATTTACAGAATATTTTTCACCTTTCAGAATCCCAATCTTTGAACCTTTTATCGGGTTATAATCTTTCTTAACTTCCACAATCTCATCAATACTTTCTTTTTCCAGAATTATTAATGCCGTCATTAGTTTTGTAAGACTGGCAGGTGGAAGCTTTAATCGGTGATTAAAAGCCCATATAACCTTTCCATCCACAGAAATTAGATAGGATCTTCCAATGTACTGAGGTAGCTTATCGTAGGGATAGAGAGGAGCCCATATAAGCAATAAGATAAAAGCACAGATTATTTTAAGAGACATTTACTGTCAGACTTTTAATTTTTCCAGTGCCTTTTTTATATTTCCAATACCTCTTTCTATATTCTCTTCCGATGTGGCAAAGGAAAACCTCATATACCCCGAAGCGCCAAAAGCCTCACCGGGCACAACACCAACTTTTGCCTCATGTAGCAGATAATCAGCCAGCTCTATGGTATTGGCAATCTTTTTCTTACCATAACTCCTACCTATATAAGCTGAAAAATCTGGAAAAATATAAAAGCTTCCTTCAGGCTTATTCACCTTAAGATCTGCTATTTCAGAAAGAAGTTTATAAATAAGATCTCTTCTTTTTTTAAAACGATCTACCATATTTTTCAGATCTTCTGTCTCTTCCAACAAAGCTATCTCTGCCGCCTTCTGGGATATGGAGGATGGATTTGAGGTGGTCTGACTCTGAATATCTCCCATCACCTTTGCCAGTTTTGTATTAGAAATGGTATACCCAATCCTCCAGCCTGTCATGGCATAGGTCTTTGAAACTCCATTGACCACAATAACTCTTTCTTTCAGCTCTTTATCATCTTCAATAAGTTTCAGAACCGTAGTAAAACTCCTATCATAAACCAGCTTGTCATATATCTCATCAAATATTAGATAAATGTCATATTTTCTGCCCAGATCAAGTATCTGCAATATCTCCTTCTCAAAATAAACAGCCCCTGTGGGGTTAGAGGGAGAGTTTATTAGAATAGCTTTTGTTTTTGATGTAATGGCTTTTTCAATCTTTTTCTGGTTAACCTTAAAATTATCCTTTATGGTGGACTCTACAAATACAGGATTCCCTCCAAGAAGAGATATCTGCTCAGGATATGAAACCCAATAGGGGGATGGGATTATTACCTCCTCATCCGTATCAATAATTGCAAGAGCAATGTTAAAAAGTGAATGCTTGGCTCCATTAGATACCACTACCATGCTGGGGTCTATTTTTACCTGGTAGTTTCTCCTGTACCATTCACATACAGCCTTTTTCAGTCCTTCAGTACCGCTTGCGGGCGTATATTTTGTCAATCCATCATCAATGGCTTTTTTCCCAGCCCTTTTAATATATTCAGGGGTATCAAAGTCCGGCTCTCCCACCCCAAAGCTTATAACATTAATTCCTTCCTTAATCATCTTTTTAATAGTGGCATCCAGAGCAAGAGTGGGCGATGGATTAAGTTTACTAACTCTATCAGCAAACTCTCTCATAAATCTCCTTTCTTATCTATTTTTGTCTCAATTTTTTTTCAAGCTGTTCTCTTACAGTCTCATGAACCAGTTCTTTTACACAGCCTCCCAGACTGTATATCTCCTTAACAATCCTTGAGCTTACATACATATATTTTTCAGAGCTCATCATAAAGACGGTTTCCAGATCTTTCCAGAGCTTTTTATTCATCAGAGCCATCTGAAACTCATATTCAAAATCTGAAACAGCCCTTAATCCTCTTATTATAACCTTAATTCCTCTCTCTTTTGCATAATTAACCAGAAGCCCGTTAAACCGGTCAACCTCAACCTGCGGATTGTTCTTAAAAATCTCTCTGATTATGTTAACCCGCTCTTCTGGTGTGAAAAGACCTGATTTTTCCGAGTTATAGGCAACACCCACTATAATTTTTTCATATATTTTACAGCTTCTCTCAATAATATCAATATGCCCGTTTGTGATGGGATCGAAAGATCCGGGATATATGGCTATCATCTTTTACTGCTCCTTTTCTTTACAAATATTTTCTGAAGCTCCTTTCTCGGTATAATCAGCGAACCATCTTTTCTTTTAAGCATTATTTTCAATCTTTTATAATCCACCGCAGGCACTTTTTCTTGTTTAATTGACAGCTTTAAAATAAGCTCAACCTCTCTCCCCTTCTTCTGATAGGAGATCAGCTCCGATTTATAACTCCCTTCAATCTTTACAGCTGACTCTTCAAAAATTTTTGAAAACTCATGGTAACTTAACTCATTTCTGTCCACATATCTGTCATAAAAATCTCTTTTCCTGTTGTAACTGACAAGATCCATGAAGCTGTCAAAAAACCTGTTGACCTCCTGATTTATATCATAATCTCTTTCTCTGGCGGCGGAGAAGTCTGAAATTAAAAAAACAGCCAGCAAAAAAAGCGCTATTAATCTTTTCATTTTATAATTTCCTTAAAAAATAAACCACTGAGTCGCCATAAACTCTTACATGACTGTCAAATATGCCAGGTATATGAATCTTTTCCTTATCTCTGAGCCTCAAAACAAGTAATCCCTTTTCTTCCAGTAGTTCACAACAGGCAATCTCTTTTAAAATCCTGTCTCCCAAAAATAGGTCAAAGGGCGGGTCTGAGAAAATTATATTAAATTTTGAACCTTTTTTAAAAAGTTTTTTTAAAAGAATAAACACATCGCCTGTTAAAATCTCATAGTTAAACTCTGTATTTTTTAGATTCTCCTTTATTATGGCTTTACTTACAGGATTTTTATCAATAAATAGCACCTGGCGAGCACCTCTGCTTAAGGACTCTATCCCCAGGCTTCCTGAACCTGCGAAAAGATCCAGCACTTTTATATTCTGCCAATCTTCATTCTGCAAGATATTAAAAATGGCTTCTTTTATAAGATCTGTTACGGGTCTTATACCATCTGGACTTTTTAATCTTCTACCTTTAAGATAACCAGCTATCACCCTCACCAAAATATCCTTACAAAATAAGCTTTCTTCTCATTCAAATTGCTTTAAAGATTGATAATAGTATAAAATATTTGATTGTATATGACAAAAGAATATACGTTCATCATCAAAAAATTAAAAATTGTACTGGGCATTATAATCACCATATTTTTTACAGGCACAGTGGGGTTTCATATTATTGAAGGCATGGCACTTCTTGATAGCTTCTACATGACAATCATTACCATCTCAACAGTGGGCTTCAGGGAGGTAAAAGAGCTGAGTCCAGAAGGAAAGTTTTTTACATCCATGCTCATACTTTTTGGTGTATCGACAGTTGCATATGGATATTCAGTTGTAACATCCATAGTAGTTGAAGGAGAATTAAAACAGGTATGGATTTTCAGGAGGAAAAAAAAGATGCTGGAAAAGCTTAAAAACCATTACATTATCTGCGGCTATGGCAGAATGGGAAGCTATATCTGCAAAAAACTAAAAAAGGAAAATATACCTTTTGTGGTAATAGATAAAAACACTGCCATAGAAAACCAGCTGGAAAATGAAGACTATCTTTATCTTCTCGACGACTCTTCTAAGGAGGAGACGCTATTGCTTGCTGGAGTGGAAAGGGCAAAGGGGCTTATTAGTGTAGTATCTTCCGATGCTGACAATGTATACATTGTTCTTACTGCCAGACAGCTAAATCCAAATCTATACATTATAGCTCGTGCGGCTGAAGAGGCTTCAGAGCAGAAGATGTATAAGGCAGGTGCTGATCAGGTTATCTCTCCCTATAAGATAGGCGGCGAGAGGATGGCTCTTGCAGTATTAAAGCCCAGTGTGCTCGACTTTATTGAAATAGCTGTTAGCGGCAAGACGGGAGAAAGCGTTTTAAAGATGGAAGAGATTCTGGTTTCGAAAGAATCCCCACTGGTTGGCAAAACTATTGTTGAAAGTCAGATAAGAGAAACCACAGGAACCATAATCATTGCCGTAAAAAAGCCTGATGGGAACATGAAATTTAACCCCAAACCCAGCTATCATATCGAAGCGGGCGATATATTTATTGCCCTCGGTAGCTTAGAACATTTATCTTTATTAGAGGATCTTGCCTATGGTAAAAAATAATGTACACATTCCTTACAAACTGAGAAAAAAATATCTGCCAAGGATTTATGAGCTAAATATAGCTCCAGAGTTTTATTTTGAAGGACCTGATTTTAAAAATTTTGATTATGGGGAGCTTGAAGAGATAGCCCGGAAGATTAAAAGCATGGGTGTTAGCCCCTCCATTCATGCGCCTTTTTTAGATACAAATCTTTCAGCTCAGGATGAGGAGATAGTAAGAATTGTTAATGAAAGGATTTTTAAAACCCTCGAATTCGCCAAGATTCTTAATGCAACAGGGATTGTTATTCATCCAGGCTATGATCCTTTTAGATATAACGGCATGGAAGAAAGCTGGTTCAAAAATATCTCAAGAAATCTGGAACCCATTTTAAAAAAGGCAGAGGAGCTAAAAATATATTTAGCGGTTGAAAATATTTTTGAACATGACTTTTCAAATCTAAAGAAACTGATTGAACATTTTGACTCACCATTTTTGGGACACTGCTTTGACACTGGTCATTTTAATATATTTGCCAGAACATCTCTATCAGACTGGTTGAATGAGATGGGTAGATACTTTATGGCTCTTCATATACATGATAACATGGGTTTTAAGGATGATCACATCCCTGTGGGAGAAGGCAGCTTTCCCTTTAAATACTTTGTTGCCCATCTGCCTGAAAAAAATCTACGATGGATCACTATGGAGATGCACGACGAAGAAGAGGTTCACACCTGCCTGAGAAACTGGCACTACTTTTATGAGTTAAAAAATAATGAATAGTTATTATGATAATTTTCGTGAAAAGGTATTAAAGCACTGCCAGAAACCTGCCAGATATATAGGCTCCGAGCTAAACATTACAGTTAAAAGATGGGAGGATGCAAAGGTAAGGTGGGGACTATTATTCCCTGACCTTTATGAAATTGGCGCTTCCAATCTGGGCATAAGCCTTTTATATGGAATTCTTAACAAAAATTCCAACTATCTATGTGAAAGATTTTATTTTCCTGATATTCATGTAATACAGATATTGAAAAAAGAGCATCTTTCACCCCTTTCTCTTGAAAATAAAAGACCAGCAAATAATTTTCATATTCTCGGCATTACCCTGCCTTATGAGCTTACGGTGACCAATGTATTAAAATTTCTGGAACTTTCAGGCATTGAGATAATGGCTCGTGATAGGAGATCTCTGCCTTTAATAATTGGTGGCGGAGCTTTATGCTTTAATCCTGAGCCGATTAAAGATTTCTTTGACCTCTTCGTAGTTGGTGATGGCGAAGATATTGTAAATGAGCTATCAGAAATTTTGATCGCCTCAGACTATAATAGAGAGAGATT
>JBEQAF010000010.1:0-38351 GCA_041640455.1 bacterium | reverse complement strand
TTTTCTTTATAGCGACAAAGATAAAGAGGCAGTCAGGCAGTGCATGGAGCTGGGTTACAAGTATCCCGAGATTACCGCATGGGTCAGAGCAAACAAGGAGGATCTGAAGCTTGTAAAAGAGATGGGTATTAATGAGACAGGTATACTAACTTCCGTTTCTGACTATCATATATATCTTAAACTTGGCTGGGATAGGAAAAAGGCGCTTGATAACTATCTGGGGGTTATAAAAGATGCCCTTTCAATCGGTATAAAACCAAGATGTCATTTCGAAGATGTGACAAGAGCCGATATTTACGGATTTGTTATCCCCTTTGTGCTCGGTATAATGGAGCTCTGTGAGGACAGCGGTATAGATATTAGAGTAAGGCTCTGTGATACAATGGGATACGGTCTTCCCTTTCCACAAGCAGAGCTGCCGAGAGGTATCCCCAAGCTGGTTTATGTGCTGAAAAAAGAGACAGGCATTACTGCCGAACAGCTTGAGTGGCACGGACATAATGATTTTCATAGAGGGTTAGTAAACGGACTGTCTGCATGGTTATACGGTGTTAGCTCCATAAATGCCAGTCTTATCGGGTTTGGCGAGAGAACGGGAAATCCGCCCATTGAGGCGCTTGTGATAGATTACTTGAGCCTCAGAGGAAGTAACAGCGAGATTGATACCACCGTTATTACAGAGATTGCTGAGTACTTTAAGCGAGAGATAGGTTTTGATATCCCTGCAAACTATCCTTTTGTAGGTGAAGCCTTTAATGCCACATCAGCGGGGATTCATGCCGATGGGGTGATTAAAAATGAGGAGATTTACAATGTTTTTGATACCCTGAAAATTTTAAACAGACCTATTAAGGTGACCATTACGGACAAATCAGGGGCAGCTGGTATAGCATACTGGATTAACCAGAGGCTCGGGCTTAAAGATGAGAAAAAGATTGACAAAAGACATCCAAGCATTCTTAAGATTTACAGCTGGATTGAAAAGCAATACAACGAGGGCAGAACTACATCCATATCTGACGAAGAGATGGAAAAGCTTTGCAGAAAATATCTACCCGAACTTTTTATGTCTGAGTTTGATCGTATAAAAGCTAAGGCGAAGGATATGGTATTACATCTAATAGAAGAGCTTATTCAGGTGCCTGATATAACCTCCATGAAGCCAGAAAAGCAGGAAAAAGCTCTTAAAAAACTGGTAGAGGAGAACCCCTTTATACAGTTTGCATACATTACCAATTCAGAGGGGATAAAGATTACCAGAAATATTACCCAGCTGGAAGATAAGCCAAAATATGAAAAGATAGGCTATAATGAAGATTTTTCTGACAGAGAATGGTTTATTGAGCCTGTAAAGACAGGAAAAATCTATGTGACAGATCTTTACAGCTCAAAGATTACCGGGGCTTTATGTGTGACCGTATCAGCACCTATCAGAAGCAAAAAAGATGAGATTGTGGGCGTGGTGGGGCTTGATATTAAGTTTGAACATCTTGCCAAGACAGAAGACTAATTTTTTATAAGATAAAACAGGTTTGAGCTACAGTTTACTGATCGGATTGGTTTAATAAAACAAGGAAGGAGAGTTTTAATGGTTTTAAGCGATGAGTTTAAGATTAAGTTTCAAAACGGACAGCTTGTAGTTCCAGACAGACCTTACATTGTGTTTATTGAGGGAGATGGGACAGGTCCTGACATCTGGAATGCCTCAAAAATGGTGTTTGATGAGGCTGTTAAAAAAGCCTATAAAGGGGAGAAGGAGGTTCAGTGGGTAGAAGGATTTGCTGGTGAAAAGGCTTATATTGAGAAAGGATCCTATCTTCCTGAAGAAACGTTAAATCTCATAAAAGATCTGAGAGTAGGAATAAAGGGTCCCCTTACCACGCCGGTTGGGAAGGGGATAAGAAGTATTAACGTTGCATTAAGGCAGGAGCTGGATCTTTATGCCTGTGTCAGACCTGTAAGATATTTTGAAGGCGTGCCTTCCCCCATCAAATATCCAGAAAAAGTGGACTTTGTCATATTTAGAGAAAATACGGAAGACCTTTACGCAGGGATCGAATGGCAGGCAGGCAGTGAAGAGGCAAAAAAGGTATCTAACTTTTTGCTAAAAGAGTTTGGAAGAAAACTGCCAGAATTTGTAGGTATAGGTATAAAGCCTATAAGCAAGTTTGCCACAGAAAGACTTACGAGAATGGCTATTAAATACGCAATAGAACATAAAAAAGATACGGTTACTTTTGTTCACAAAGGTAATATTATGAAGTTTACCGAAGGTGCATTTAAAAACTGGGGTGTGGAATGTGCAAAAAACGAGTTTGGAGGATATATCACAGTTGAAGGAGAAGCAGATAGAAAGGAAGGAAAGATTCTGGTTAACGACAGGATTGCTGATGCCATGTTTCAGCAGATTGTATTAAGACCTGATGAGTATAAAGTAATTGTAACGCCAAACCTTAATGGAGATTATCTGTCCGATGCGGCTGCTGCGCTTGTTGGAGGGCTTGGGATGGCGCCTGGAGCCAATATTGGTGATGGATATGCTATTTTTGAGGCAACACATGGAACAGCACCCAAGTATGCAGGGCTTGATAAGATTAATCCTTCATCGGTAATACTTTCAGGGGTGATGATGTTTGAATATCTGGGCTGGAGCAAGGTATCAGAGATGATTGTGAAGGCTATTGAAAAAACTATTAAAAATAAAACCGTAACCTATGATCTGGCAAGACAGATGGAAGGATCTATAGAGGTTAAATGTTCCGAGTTTGCGCGGGAGATAATTAAAAATATGGAATAACATGTATCTAAATATTCCAAACCTGCTGTCTCTGTTTCGCATTCTTGTTATCCCTTTTTATATCTACGAGCTGATGCATGATAATTACAGTTATGCATTGGCTCTTTTTGTTATTGGTACTGTTAGTGATCTTTTAGATGGCTTCTTAGCAAGAAGGTTAAATCAGGTAACCGCTCTTGGAAAATTTTTAGATCCTCTGGCTGACAAGCTTTTTTTTCTATTTTCTCTTTCTATTATGAGCTATAAAGGGCTTGTGCCGCTATGGTTTTTCGGAATACTGCTTTTAAGAGATATCTTTGTTTCTATAGGCTCGGTAATATTTATAGACAGGGTAGGGATGAGAAATCTGTCTCCTCATATTGCGGGCAAGGCTGTAAATCTATGCGTGTTTCTGATTACTTTTTTTGTACTTATTGACCATATATATCAGCATATGGACATCTCCTATCTTTATTACCCGCTATATGTTGTTACTATACTTCTTTCAATTATATCCTTTCTGGTCTACTGGGGAAGATTCAGGAAGATTTGAGATGGATGTTATGTTTACTGTTTTTTAGCCAAAAACTTTTCAGATAGCTTAGAACTTTTTAGTATCTCGAGGTAGGGGATAAGATCAAGATTGGGATTGCCTGTTTTATCATAAAAGAGCGGTATTACAGGTTTTTTATAAGTTTTTTCGAGATCTTTAAGTAGATAGCTTGTTATGGTGCCGGGCATGCAGAAGGTAGGTGATGCGTTTACCACAGCATCTGCATTCTCTTTTTCAAAAAATATTATTGTTCTACCAACGGTTAGTATGGCTTCACCCATAAACTCTTCTGGTAGATAGCGTTTACCTTCAGAAACCACATGGTCAATATGAGGCTCATAAAGAGTTGGAAAATATTTTTTTGCATAGTCAAAAAACATATGCTCTCTTTGAAAATAGAGCTTCCGCTTCATGTTATAAGCCAGTTTTGCCGTGATTCCTTTGTTAAGAATCCTAATATCGACCCCCTCAAGGTAAAGAGTGTAAAAAAACCATTCCGATATGGTAGCTATCTTTGCTTCCCCTCCTAAGGATTCAATGGTATGGATAAGATTGTCATTAAGAAAGTTGTTGCTTCTTACATAAATCTCTCCAACTATGCCTATAACAGGCTTGGGAACGGGTGAGATTTTTACAGATGCCAGCTCTTCAATAGCTTTTTTGAATGTAATAAAATAATCTTTCTGGTTCTCTATGGCTTTTTTAATATCCTCATAAATCCTTTTTAGTATACTGTCAGTCTCTCCCTTCTTTACCTCGTATGGTCTTATGGATAGGGATATTTTCTTAATAATATCGTTCATTATGATGCTGTCAAAGATAAGCTTTTTCAGGTCTTTAGAGATGCCCGCATAGGCATTTCTATCCGAAGGAGAAATAATCTCCACATCTCTTCCTAAATTTTTAAGTATGGTATTCTGAAAAACCGAATACTGCCCGAATCTGCAGGGACCAATGCCTGAAGGCATAAAGTAAGCGTAAGGCGTACCGTTCGTCTCGGTTCTTTTTAACACAGCTCCCAGCGTGGAATGATAGGGCGAGCATTCATAGCCTGTTGAGTATGTTAAACCTTCTCTAAAACTCTCTATGGACTCCTTTAAAACCTCTGCTTCTTTATATTTAGTTTTGAAGGCTGATGCGATAAGCTCTGCGCCCTTCTCTTCCATGGGCGGTACCAGAACAACCCTGTTTTGAGATGGCATATCTTTTATCTGACTATAAACATCTTTTGTAAAATCACCCTGAATGTTCAGTGTCAGATAGTTTTTAAAACTATCTATGGCAGCTTCCAGCCTTGTAATATAGCCAGTTGCTGAGCTGTGACCATCTAACTGCAAAACGAGATAAGGTTTTTTTAATGCCTCCATCTCCCTGTAAAAATAGTTAAGAATAAAGGAGTCAGGACCACAGGAAAAGCAGGAAAGAAATACCGGGAAGAGGTTCTTTTTTTCCTTAATATGCTTTAGAGCTGAAAGTATAATCTGACCAAACTGCCAGTAAACATGAGGGAACTTATCTCTTATAAAGTTCCAGTCAGGTTCTATAAAATCTACCGGAATTGCCTTAATGTTGTAATCAAACATCTTGTCTATCAGTCTGTGATTTAATCTCGGATTGTAAAGAATATAAGGTCTTCCAAGAACAATTACACCTATCTCGTCATCTTTAAGGTTATTTATAAATTCTCTTCCCTGTAGATATTTTTTACCTTCCAGCTCTTCTGTAACTGCTTCAGCATGTTTTAGCGCCTCTGCAGTCTCTTTGATGCCAATACCAAAATGTTTATTAAATAACGCAAATATACTATCTTTATCATCAGTTCTGGGGTAGGGTTTTAGTATCTTGGGGGATATAAATTGTGCTTGCTTATTCTGGGTCTTTAATATGGATGGGATAGACTGGGTTAATGGGCAGAGATGGCATTCTGTAATATCAGAGGGAACCTCATTTTTCAGAAAATAGGGGAAAAAGAGTTTTTTATCTTTAATCTCAGAGATGGCTCCGAAGGTTATAACGCAGGGAGCACATACTTCAAAGTTTGCTACCTTTCGACCCTTTTCATAATTATCCTTTTGGGGAGGCAGAATAACCGGTTCTATATCCAGATAATCCAGAAGACTTTTTAGAAAATAGATATTTTCTGCATTTCCAAGGAAATCGGGGATATAAAGCTTACCCCTTTTATAGGTTTTATTGAGCTGGGTTTTTAAAAATATCTCACGCTGTTTTATATAGGGATTTTCGGCTACTTTCTTTGGTTTTTTTGTCTCATAATCTCTGCCACATTTCAATCCCCATGCAACCTTTGAATCATCTGTTTTTATTATTGAAAGTGCGCATTTGTTAACACAAAGCTCGCAGACCTCCTTTTCAATAAGGGTATCTTTATTTGAAAAATTAAGCCCCACGAAAATAGACTTGCCTATATTTTTGTTCATTACATAAAGAGCAGAGCCAAGAGCTCCTGTGATATGGCAGTATGGTGAAACAATGATATTTTTTCCCAGCCGCTGTTCAAAAGCAGAAACAAGTGCTCTATTTCTGGCTGTTGCACCCTGAAAATATATCTTTTCTCCCATAGGAACATTTCCTGCCACTTTGTTCAGATAATTGTCTCTAACAGCGCAGAGCACAGCGGCTGCAATATCTTCCTTTGGAACTCCCTTAGCTATTAGAAGGTCAATATCCTTTTCCATAAAAACCGTGCATCTATCAGATGTGGCTGGCGGTGTTCTGTTTTCGGCAACTTTTGCAAAATCGTTTATGGGGATGCCAAGCTTTTCTGCCTGTTCTTCTATAAAGGAGCCCGTTCCTGCGGCACATACATAGTTCATTATGGAATAATAAACCATCCCGTTTTTCATCTTGGTAAATTTCGAATCCTGTCCGCCAATCTCTATTATGGTATCCACATCTTTATCAATAAATGCTGCAGCAAGTGCGTGGGCTGTTATCTCATTTATTGCCTCGTCAGCCTTAATTACCTCTTTAATAAGTTTTCTTCCCGATCCAGTGGTAGCCACACCTAAAAAATTGAAGGATAATTTTTTTTCAGTCTGAAGGTTTAACAGAGCTTTAAAGATAAGCTTTACGGCATTTATAGGGTCAGAAGCGGTCTTTCTGTAAATGGCGAGAACTGGGTTTTTCTCTGTATCAATAATACAGATTTTGGTGCTGGTAGAGCCGATATCTATGCCCATGTAGCATGCCAGCTCCTGTCCTGTAAGCTCCTTATAAATGGTTATCTCGTTTCCCAGCTGGTCATAAATGTTGTTAAAGCTGTCAAAATCAGGGTAGTCGATCTTTCTTTTCAGGACTGTACTGGCTTTATCAGTCTCTTTTTTAAAGATCTCTTCATAATTTTCACTCTGGGCAGGTAGATTTTTTTCAGATATCACCTTCAGTCCTTTACACAATGAAAGATGAGGCTCAGAGCAGATCAGATTTTCAGCGCCAAACCGATCATTAAAGGCATTATAAAGAGAGATATTGTTAAAGACCCCACCGCACAAAAGGATTCTGCCTTCAGGTCTGGAGCCTTTAAAAAGGCAGTCTATAATATTCTCTGCAAGACTCTCACAAAGTCCTGCTGCTATCTCTTCCTTAGTATAGCCATCCTGTTGCAGATGAATTAGATCTGTCTTGGCAAAAACAGAGCATCTTGTTGATACCGATGGTTTTACCTTTGCCTGCAAAGCCTTTTTGCCAAACTCATCTATACTATATCCCAGACGTTTTGCCTGAAGGTCAAGAAAAGAGCCGGTCCCCGAAGCGCAGGTAGTGTTTGCCGTATGCCGCTGGTAATTACCGTTCTCATCCAGATTTATTATAAAGAAAGAGCTTGCGCCTACATAAAGAATATGTCTGATATCTTTTATATGACTTGCAAGATTTAATAATACATAAAAGGGGTGAAGTCCTCTGTAAGAGAGGGCATTTTTTCCCGTAAAAAGGGCATTATCCTGTGTTATGTTAAGATCGGCAAGGATTTTTTTAAACTGCCCTTTATGAGGAGCATAGAAGACCTGCCTGTTATCCCTGTCTGTAACTGCCAGATAGGACGAGCCGATATCAACATAAAAGGACATAATTAATTATAATATATACCAGAAAGCAACTCTCTTTTCAATTTTAAATATTAAACAAAAACTTGCCAGCCAGAAATTAACAAAAAATTAATATTTAAATTAAAAGGGCGTATGGTAAAAATCCTTTGCAAAAAAGCCTTTAGTTTGTTACCTTATTACTATGTTTGTAAGGTTTGAGCTTTATCTGGACAGACTGAGTCTCCCGGAAGAGACCCCGATGGTGATCACAAAAGAGTATGTGGTTCTTCCGAATGCCATGGTCTCTTTATTTTTTATTGATAAGCAGATTATCACAGCCATTGAAAATGCTTTTATAAATCATAGCCCCATAGTCCTGATCTCTCCAACAGACTCTTATAACCCTGATTTTTTTACCCCTCAGGATCTTAATCCAGTCGGCTGCGCCTGCAAAATAAACCAGCTTGTACACCTGCCTGAGGGCGGTATAAAGTTACTGATGGAGGGGCATTTCAGAGTTAAATTAAAGGAGATTATTAAAATTCATCCCTATCCGATCGGGCATTTTGAAGAGATTGAAGAGATTTACGATAGAAATATTGTTAACGAGACTATGGTTCAGAGTGTCATATCGCTCTTGAAAATAAGTCAGTCTCTCGGCAAATCCTATCCGATAGATATATTTCCTACAGCTGAAAGACTTTATGATGCAGGAAAACTTGCCGATTTCATTGCCATGGCGCTAAATCTAAACTTTAGCCAGCTTCTTGAGATATTAAATGCCACAGAGCCTTCGGAAAGGCTGAAAAAGATTTTCCTGCTTTTGAGTAATGAGGTGGAGTTCTTGCAATTAAAAGGCAAGCTTCAGGCAGAGGTCGCCAAAGAGATGGGAAAAACTCAGAGAGACTATCTTTTAAGACAGCAGATGAAAATAATTCAGAAAGAGCTTGGCGATGATGACTCGCTTGCCAATGAAATATCTCAGCTTAAAAAGGCTATAACCGAGGCAAAGATGCCCAAAAAAGTGGAGGAGATTGCTCAGAAAGAGCTATCAAGACTGGAAAAGATGAATCCGGCCTCCTCTGAATTTACAGTTATAAGAACCTATCTTGATTATTTAATCTCCATGCCCTGGAGTATATCAACGGAAGATAATCTGGATATTAATAATGCTAAGAAGATACTGGATGAAGACCATTTCGATCTTGAGAAGGTAAAGGAAAGGATACTGGAGTTTCTTGCTGTTAAGAAACTGAAAGGTGACTTGAAAGGTTCAATACTGTGTCTGGTTGGACCTCCTGGAGTAGGAAAGACCTCACTGGGTAAATCTATTGCAAGGGCACTGGGGAGAAAATTTATCAGAATGTCCCTCGGCGGCATAAAAGATGAGGCTGAGATAAGGGGACATAGAAGAACCTATGTGGGTGCCATGCCAGGCAGAATTATCCAGGAGATTAAAAGGGCAGGAACCAATAACCCTGTATTTATTCTTGATGAGGTAGATAAGATAGGAACCGATTTTAGAGGTGATCCAGCATCGGCACTGCTGGAGGTACTGGATCCTGAGCAGAATAATACCTTTCTTGATCATTATCTTGATGTGCCCTTTGATCTGAGCCGTGTTCTATTTATTACCACGGCAAATCTTCTGGATCCCATACCTGCTCCTTTGAGAGATAGGATGGAGGTAATAAATATTCCAGGCTATACGGAGGAAGAAAAGCTAAAGATAGCAGAGATACATCTGATACCAAAATTAAAAAAAGAGAACGGACTTGATCCCTTCCATATAGAGTTTACTAATAGTGCGGTTACAAAAATTATCAGGGAGTATACCAGAGAATCTGGGCTAAGAAATCTTTCAAGAGCTATTGAACAGGTGTTAAGAAAGATTGCAAGGGAGATAACTCAGGATGGGAAAAAGGATTTTCTCATTAAAGAGGCTCAGATAACCAGATATTTAGGTCCAAGAAGGTTTCATTATGAGAAGAGCTTTTATAACAAAACTCCTGGCGTTGCCATTGGTCTTGCCTGGACAGAGACCGGCGGAGATATTATATTTGTGGAATCTACCAAGATGAAAGGCAGGAAAGGGCTTATACTGACAGGCTATCTGGGCGAAGTTATGAAAGAATCAGCTCAGGCAGCACTTAGCTATATAAGAAGCAATGCCGAATCCTTTGGCATTGATGAGACTGTGTTTTCAAAATATGATATACATGTGCATGTTCCGCAGGGTGCCATTCCTAAAGATGGACCTTCAGCAGGAATAACCATAGCCGTATCGTTGATATCGCTACTTACCGGAAAACCCGTAAGAAACGATGTGTCCATGACAGGCGAGATTACCCTGACAGGTAGGGTACTGCCCATAGGTGGCATAAAGGAAAAAGCCTTAGCGGCAAGAAGATCAGGGATTAAAAAGGTCATTATTCCATCAAAAAATGAGATAGACCTTATAGACCTTCCCAGGTATCTCAAAAGAGATGTAAAGTTTATCACCGTGGAGACTCTCCAGGATGTTCTCCCCCACGTATTTTAACCATGTTTATCCCCGTTGCAGAAAACTTTCAACCTTTTGACAGGAAAGCAAGAGAAATATTTAATCTTAACCCAAGATCTATAGAAAATTTTTTAAACGAGATTCAAAAAAGGGGGTTTAAATATATTGATCTAAATCCAGGACCGATAAAAAAAGATAAAGAGAAAATTATTAAATTTTTTGTTTCAGCAATAAATAACTTTCCCGAGCTGAGCTTTTTTATAGACTCTACAGATCCTGATATAATTGAGATTGCCATAAAGAACTCGGTCAGAAAACCCATAATAAACAGCTTTTCACTGGAGAAACATAAGCTAAAAAACATTCTTCCGCTTGCTCAAAAATATGATTGTCATATGGTTGGATTAGTTATGGCAGATGGATGCGTGCCAGTGACGCTGGAAGACAAGATACTTATGGCGGAACAGATGATAATAGAGGCTGAAAAGGCAGGAGTTGGGAAGGAAAGGATTATACTGGATCCCATTATTGCGCCTCTTGGATGGGAAGATGGGTTAAAAGCAAACCATTCAAATCTTGATTTCATTAAGGAAGGGAGAAATATCTTTGGTGAGGAGATCAGATTTATGGTAGGGCTTTCAAATCTTACCACAAGAGCTGCTTATGGTACCAGTAAAAGCTATTTTCAGCATATTTTTATCTCACTCTTGTGGCAGGCAAGAATTGATTTTATTATGCTCGATGCCTTTAATGAAGAAATTTTGAAAACTGTGCGGTTTCTTAATCTTTTTGAATCAGACGGTGTCTTCTCCTTCGCTGAGTTTTCTTCTTAACTCCTCCAGCTGATTTCTTTTTTTAATTTTTTCAATCTCTTTTTTTATAAACTTTTCAATGAAGGTTGGCCGATCAAGATACTCAAGCCCATTTTTTTCAAAATTTTCAATAAGAGCCGTTCTTTCTTTTTCAAGCTCAGTTTCATAAACCCCCTTTTTGCTCAGTATCTTTTTAAAGGAAAGATTTTCTGGAATATCCTCCTTAACCCTTTCCTGAATGTGAGATTCAATAAAGCTCTTTGGTATCTCACAAACTGCCTCTATCTCAATGAAAAAATATTCTCCAAAATATCTATAGGTTTTATCAAAGAGCTTAAGGATGAGTCCGTTTTTCAAGTAATATTCTTTAATAAGTTTCATGGCTCTCTTTTCTTATAAAAGAAATATCCACCCGTAAGATTGGACACATCCTTAAAGCCAAGATTGGAGAGCATTCTGGTTACAATATAACTTCTGTATCCCGATGCACAAAATATGTTGATTTTTTTATCTTTTAGATGATTTATCTCGCCTATCCTCCCCCGTATCTGATCAATGGGTATATTTATGGCGCCGCTTATGGTGCCCCGTTTGTTTTCTCCCTCAGTTCTGACATCGAGGATAATACTCTCTTTCTCAATATCTGTTATAGTTTTTATCCGATCTTTGCATATATTGTTACCCACCATCCCTGCTACTATTACAGGGTCTTTGGCTGATGAAAAGGGAGGCGCATAGGCAAGATCAAGCGATTCTAAATCTTCAAAGGATAATCCAGCAAAAAGGGCTGTAGCAAATAGATCAACCCTCTTGTCAACTCCATCAGAACCAACAACCTGAGCTCCAAGTATCTTACCCTCTTTAGTTCCCAGAACTTTTATATAGAGATCTCCATATCCAGGATAGTAAGAGGCATGGCTTGATTCCTTAAGGTAAAAAACCATATAATCCTGCCCCTCGTTCCTTAAGGTCTTTTCATTATAACCGACAGATCCAAATGAAAGGTCTTTAAATTTTGCAATAGCTGTACCGAGAGTGCCCTGGTAGGTCTTTTTGTTATCTTTGCTTACGGCGTTGTATCCAGCAATTCTACCCTGCTTGTTTGCAGAGCCTGCGAGGGGGATCCAGCAGCTCTTATTATTAAAATGATAATAGTTTTCACAACAGTCACCTGCAGCATAGATATCTTTTACTGAGGTCTCCATAAACTTATTAACCTTTATGGCATCTCTAAGCCCGAGCTCTATACCCGCCTCTCTCGCAAGTAAGCTATTAGGTCTAACACCGAGAGAGACTACGGCTATATCAAAGCTCATGCTGGTACCGTCTTCAAAATAAGCAATGCTATCTTCTATCTTTTCAACACCTTTGCCTTTAAGTAGATTAACACTGGCTTTTGAAAGATACTCTTCCACAATCTTAGCCATCTCTTTATCAAAGGGAAGCAGTATCTGATCAGCCTTTTCGCATATGGTCACATCCATCCCTAAATGTAAAAAATTTTCAGCTATCTCAATACCGATAAAACCGCCTCCCAAAATAAGCGCCTTTTTGGGGCTATTCAGTTCAATGTAATTTTTTAAACGATCCATATCTTTAAGCGTATAAAGGGTAAAAACATTTTCTCCTTTAAAGCTTGAGGGAAGGATTGGTGTGGCACCTGTGGCAATGACAAGTCTGTCATAGCCCTCTTCATAAACCAGCCCACTTTTATGATCCTTAACAAGTATCTTTTTATTTTCGGGTAATATTTTAATTACCTCAGCTCCTGTTCTGACATCTATGTTAAATCGTCTTTTAAGATACTCAGGAGTTACAATGAGAAGCTCCTCCCTGTCTTCTATCACACCGCCTATGTAATAGGGCATACCGCAGTTTGCGTAGGAGATATAATCACCCTTTTCAAAGATAGTTATCTCTGCCTCTTCGCTGGTTCTTCTTGCTTTGGTTGCAGCTGACGCCCCTGCAGCCACTCCGCCCACTACAAGAATTTTCATCTTTCCTCTCCAAATATGGTAATTTTGTTTCTTCCTGTGTTTTTTGAATGATAAAGAGCCAGATCGGCTTCATGGATAAGCTCGTCAATACTTTTATTATTGGCAAATGAGGTTATGCCGAAGCTGATGGTAATTTTTTCTTCCACCCCTTCAATGGTTATGCTTTGAACCATAGTTCTTATCCTTTCTGCAAGGATTCTGGCATTTTCAGCAGTTGTCTGGGGAGAGACAATAAGAAACTCCTCACCGCCAAATCTGCCTACATAATCTACCTTCCTTACAGAGCTTTTTAATATATTTGAAACCCGCTTTAATGCCAGATCTCCCACCTTATGACCATATTTATCGTTTATTCTTTTAAAAAAATCTATATCTGCTATAAGCACTGAGAGGTTAAAGCCGTATCTCATTGACCTTTCGAGCTCTGTTTTGAGAATCTGCATTATCTTTCTTCTATTAAAGAGCTTTGTCAGGTCGTCTATGTTGGACAGGTCAACCACTCTCTGATAGAGCAGACAGTTATTGATAACAAGCAGAATATGATTTATCAAAAACCTTATTTTTTCTATCTCTTTAACCTGATCCCTGTTGTAGCAAAAAAATATGCCACCAGAAACAAATTTCTGAGAGGAGCTATGGTTACTTTCCATAAGATTGCTGTCAACAAATACCATATCTCTTTTTTCAAAAAAATCTGAAGGGAGAGGATTAACCCCGCAACTGGTGGTGTACTGAATATTTCTTAAAGAGCTTTTCGGAAAAATCTGTTCTATATGGGCTTTAATATCCTCTATGTAATTTCCATACTCATATCTGCTGAAAATATAAACATTTAGCTCCTCATCATCCAGCAGGGCAAAGGAAACAGAGTAAAACTCAAGCAGCTTTTCCAGAAAAATTACACACTCTTTTACAATCTCATCAAGATCTCCTATTCTGTACGAAAGGGTAGTTATCTCACTAATCAGTGTTAGCTGGAAAAGTTTATCATCCAGATAGTCGTTTATTGAAGCCAGAATATCTGTCTCGGTTATCTCAATGCTTTTTCTGGGGGGGAGATTAATCTTCTCTGCCTCCTGAGTTATCTCTTCCACAATCTTTTCAAAGCTCAGACTTTTGCTTCTGTAATAATCAGCTCCAGTCTCATATCCTCTAAGCATGTCCATAGGTTTATCAAGGGCTGTAAGTATCATGACAGGAATTTCAAAACTTTCTTTTCTGAACTTCAGGAATCTGCATGCCTGATATCCGCTAATTATAGGCATATTAACATCCAGAACTATAAAGGCAGGCTGAAACTTGAAAGCCTTTTTTATAGCCTCAATACCATCTTTTGCCTCTATAACATTAAACCCCTTTTCGGTCAGAAGCTCGCATAATCTTCTTCTGATAGACGGGCTATCATCTGCAACGAGAATACTTTTTTTAATCGTCATATAGCGATTATAATATCAATAAAAATTTAAAAATTCATTAAAAGCTTTATAAATTTTTTAATTTCAAAGACTTTTTTCCAGTTTCAGTAAAATCTTCTTTATCTCAAGACCCTCTTTTCCCATAAAACCGCAAAGAGACCCATCTGAACCTATCACCCTGTGACAGGGTATTACAATCGGCAAGGGGTTTTTTCTTAAAGCATTGCCAACAGCCCTTGAAAGATTTTTGTTACCGAGCCTGATAGCCAGCTCTTTATAAGTTAAAACCTCTCCATATTTTATTTCATGTGTGAGTCTGAGAACCTTTTTCTCAAACTCTGTAAGGCATTCTAAAATAATGGGGATATTAAAATCAACCTTCTCACCGTAAAAATATCTTTTCATACTATCCCAAATATCAGAAAGACTGTGGTTTACTCTTAGATCAGGCTTTTTATCGGTAAACATTACAGATTTTAACCTGTCTTTAGAAAAAATAAGCTCCACAGAGAAATGAAAAGGCGTATTTACTATCTCAAAAATCTCTTTTTTATCTTCCATAGACCTTCTTTCATTTCTCTCACACCCCAACTCCACAAAAGAAAAAAGTAAAGGGCAGAGCTAATCAGCATAATTATGGATGTGAAAATTATTTTAATATAAAAATTCTGTTCGTAGGGGAAATATTTCTCTGTAAAAATCATGACCATTACTGGTGGTAAAGAACAGAGAAATATTTTTAATATATTTATGCTCTCCCTTTTCAGGTCAAGACTGAAATGCTCACGACTAAAATAAAAATATAACATAATACCGTTAACAAGGGCTGATATGGATGTGGCAAGGGCAAGACCGAACTGCCCCCAGGGCATCAGAATTATGTCAAAACTAATATTGGTCAGCATGGCAAAAAAACCAGCCTTTACTGGAGATTTTGCCTTCTTGTAAGCATAAAAAAGCGGTGTAATTATCCGATTAAAACTGAAAAAGGGAAGTCCAAGACTGTATCCTAAAAGAGCATAGCTGGTTTCCTGTAGCGAGATCAGATTAAATGCCTTTCTCTGAAACAGGGTAGAAATTATAGGTTTACCAAAAAAAATAAAGGCAGCCATTAGTGGAATTACAAAAATGAGACATAGGTTGAGGGTTTTCAAAAACTGATCTTTGACCAGAACGGCTTTATCCTCTCTTGCATTATCTGAAATAGTTGGAAGAATGGCGCTGGCAAAAGACACCACAATGATACCGATTGGGATCTCCATAATCCGGTCTGCGTAATAAAGATATGAAACAGTCCCTTCCTTTAAAAAGGATGCAACCAGTGTATCTACAAGCACATTAATCTGGGTAATGGCAAGACCGAAAAAGGACGGAACCAGCATTTTATATATGGCTTTTGTAGAATCACTAACCAGATGAAAGCCAATTGATGGTCTTATGCCAAATGCAGCAAGATAGGGTATCTGAAAGAGAAACTGTAAAGCTCCTCCTGCAAGTACGCCCACAGCAAGGGCATATACGGGAAGGTCGAAGCTTTTGTAAAAAAGTAAGAGAGAAAATATCATGGAAAGGTTAAGAAGCACAGGTGAGAATGAGGGAGCAAAAAAATGATGATGGGCATTTAGTATCCCCATAAATATTGCCACCATGCAGACAAAAAAGAGATAGGGGAACATCAGTCTGTTCAAAAAGACAGTTACATTAAATAACTGGTTATTTTTCGAGTAGCCGTAGGCTAATAGTTTTACCAGATAGGGGCTGAACACAATCCCCAGTAGAGTTAGCAGAAACAGGACAAAGAATCCTGCTGATATTATGGTTTTTATCTCCCTCTTTTTTAAATTTTCTTCCTTTTCTTTTAGCTCCGATACCACAGGCACTATAGCAGGGGTCAGCGCCCCCTCCCCAAGCAGTCGTCTAAACAGATTGGGTATTCTGAATGCTACAAAAAATGCGTCTGAAAAAAAGGATGTGCCAATAAAAGCGGCTATGATGGCGTCTCTAATATAACCTGTAACTCTGCTTAAAAATGTTGATAGGCTTAGAATGCCGAATGCCCTGATTGTGCTGTGTTTTTTCACCCGTTTTTTCCAAAAATAATCTTGACTTGAAAAAGGTTAACTCATATAATATCAGCTTATTATTAACGAGGAGGATGTAAATTGGCAAGTAAAAAAAATAAGTCTGCTCTCAAAAGAGAAAGGCAAAGTCTTAAAAGAAGAGAAAGGAACAGATCTGCCAAATCGGCTATTAAAACAGCCATTAAAAAGACCATAACTCTTATCGAAGCCAAAGATTTTGATGCGGCAAAAAGCCAGTTTGTGAAAGCAGAGAGCCTTCTGCATAAGGCTGCCGTTAAAGGTATTCTGCACCCGAACAATGCTTCAAGAAGAATATCAAGACTTGCTGAAAGAATTAGCAAAGCAGTTAAGGCAGCGTAGATAAATAATCATAAATAATCGCAGAGATCTCGAGGGCAGCTTTTTCAATCGCAAGCTGCCTTTCTATTTCTGCATCTGTAAGCCCCTTAACCACATAGTTATACACAGGAGTCAGTCTTAGCTCTTTTATCAGCTTCTCATTATTACTGCTAACTGTGAAAATCTTTATATCGGAAATAACTTTCAAACTGTAGCTATTTGCCGTATCCTTTTTATCAAAAGTCACAGGCTGAGCTTTAATGTCAGATATATTTATCTGAACCTTTAACTGTTCATCTACCTCTACGGGTCTTGCTCCTCTTTTCAGCAAGATATCCTCCATTATGCCTTTAAAGATATGGGATATTCCTACCTCATAGGTGTTATTGTTAACCTCAACCCGTATGGTCTTCCCCTGAAGGCTCTTCTCATCCATGCTTTTGACAGAATAGACACAGCTGGAAAAGAGTAAAATTATTATCAGACAATAATATTTACAAGCTTTTTTGGCACCCATATGATCTTTTTTATACCATCCTTTGTATACTGGCTTATCTTTTCATCAGCCAGAATAAGTCTTTCCATCTCATTTTCGGATAAAGAGGCGGAAAGGTCAAATCTACCTCTTACCTTGCCGTTAATCTGAACTACTATAGTCAATACCTCATCTGCAGTCATAGCCTCTTTATATGTGGGGAGCTTTTCATAAAAAAGGCTTCTTTTGTTGCCCATCTTCTCCCAGAGTTCTTCGGAGAGAAAGGGGGTAAAGGGGTACATGAGGATCACAATCTGTTTGATGGCAAAGCTTACCGCCTTTCTTATCTCTATATCTTCAGTGAGTTCTATGTTATACAGATAGTTAACAAGCTCCATGACCGCACTTATTGCCGTGTTAAAATGAAATCTTTTAAGGGCATCTTCAATAACCCTTTTAATTGTCTTATGAGCCATTCTCAGAATGTCACGGGCAATCCGATTATCTAAAATTTCATCTCCGTTTACAGACTGGATTAATTTTGGCTCCCACTGATGGTAAAGACGCCATATACGCTGAATAAACCTATTACATCCTTCCACGCCTCTTTCTGACCAGTCAAGATCCTTTTCTGGCGGTGCAGCAAATAAACAAAATAATCTTAAGGTATCAGCACCATAGTTTTTAACCAGATCATCCGGGTCAACCACATTTTTTTTGGATTTAGACATCTTCTCAACTCTTCCCACAAGCACCTCTTTATCACACTTCTTGCAGAAAAATCTGCCATCCCTTTCAAGTACCTCTTCAGGGAAGAGATAGTTATGTTCGTTGCATTTGTAGCTCTCCATGCATACCATCCCCTGTGTGAGCAGGTTTATAAAAGGCTCATCAAAGTTAAGCATGCCCAGATCTCTTAATACTTTGACATAAAATCTTGAATAGAGCAGATGAAGGATAGCATGTTCAACACCGCCTATATACTGGTCAACTGGTAACCAGTAATCCACCTCTTCCTTATTAAACATCCCCTGTTCATATCTTGGAGATGCAAATCTTATAAAATACCAGGAAGATTCAACAAAGGTATCCATTGTATCTGTATCACGCCTTGCCTTGCCTCCGCACCTGGGGCAGACTGTATTTACAAACTCGGGCACGTCTGCGAGAGGAGAGCCACCTTTTCCAGTAATATTCACGTTTTCTGGTAGAACCACAGGCAGATCTTTTTCTGGCACTGGCACCATACCACATTTATCACAGTAGATAATGGGAATCGGCGCCCCCCAGTATCTCTGTCTTGATATCCCCCAGTCTCTTAGACGGTAATTTATGGTTCTTTTCCCTAAGCCTTTATCTTCAAGGTAATCTGCTATTTTCTCCTTAGCTTCTTCGTTGAATAGTCCGTTAAACTCTCCGGAGTTAACAAGATATCCCTGTTCCGTGTAAGCTTCCGCAAGGGATTCAGCTGACAGCTGTCTTTCCTTAGGTTGAATTACCACAACTATCGGAAGGTTATACTTTTTTGCAAACTGAAAATCCCTTTCGTCATGAGCAGGCACTGCCATTACGGCTCCTGTGCCATACTCCATAAGAACAAAATTGGCTATGTAAATGGGCATCTTCCAGCCAGTAACTGGATTTATGCAATAACTTCCCGTAAATACGCCTTCCTTTTCATATTCTGCCATCTGTCTCTGAACAGCTGTTAGGTTTTTTGATTTTTCCACATACTTTAAGACAGCCTCTTCCTCTTTTTTCCCCTTGCATAGTTCAGGTATTAGCGGATGTTCTGGAGCAAGGCTCATAAAGGTGGCGCCAAACAGAGTATCCTGTCTGGTGGTAAAAACAGTAATATGTCCTGAGCCATCCTCGAGCGGGAATTTTATCTCACAGCCATAGCTTTTTCCGATCCAGTTTTTCTGCATTAATATAACCTTTTCAGGCCAGCCTGTAAGTTTGTCACAGTATGAAAGAAGCTCCTCAGTATAAGCAGTAATCTTGAAAAACCATTGTTCCAGCTCTTTTATCTCAACCCTTGAGCCGCATCTCCAGCATTCGCCGCCTTCTACCTGCTCATTGGCAAGTACTGTATTGCAGGAGTTGCACCAGTTAACAGATGAACGTTTTTTATAAGCCAGCCCCTTTTCCAGCATCTTAAGAAAAATCAGCTGTTCCCATTTATAATATTCAGGTCTGCAGGTAGCTATCTCTCTGTCCCAGTCATATGAAAAACCAAGCCTTTTAAGCTGGCTTTTCATAAAGTTTATATTTTCGTAAGTCCATTTTGCAGGATGCACACCCTTATCAATTGCAGCATTCTCTGCTGGCAATCCAAAGGCATCCCAGCCCATGGGGTGGATTATGTTGTAACCTTCCATCTTTTTCAGTCTTGCAACCACATCACCTATGGTATAGTTTCTTACATGCCCCATATGTATCTTGCCTGAAGGATAGGGGAACATCTCCAGCACATAATATTTAGGTTTAGACCTATCAATCTCCGATCGATAAATTTTTTCTTCTTCCCATCTTTTCAGCCATTTGGGTTCAATCTCATGGGGGTTATATCTGACTTCCATTTAGCTCCTCCTGCGAAAACAAATAAACTACTATCTTTTAACATAACAATAGATTTTTAACAATAATTTTTAAAGCCCAATCATCTAATAAAGTCTGATTTTGTTGAAAATAACACAGAAGTCTTGTAAAATCTAACCGATGAAATATAAAACCATGAGAGAGAGCCTCCTATTTATCCTGTCAGTCTGTATGGTCACGGCAATTTTTTCAGAAAAGGGCTGGTCAGAGGAGACAGTTTATCGGGTAAGCTTTCCAGCTATAAAAGATGGGGATAAAAATCTTTCCATACGTTACTATCAGGTTTTAGCCAGATACTATGTGATTTCGGAGCTCCAAAAAGAGGTCAAAGATTTTGCCCCACTTTGTATTACATCCGTAACCTATGAGGATGCAGATGATAAGTTAATTTTTAATGTATCTGCCGATAAAACTATGTTCATAGAGCAGAAAAATTTATACCTGGATGATGAGGTTAAGGAGATATTTGAGCTAATTAAAGAGGAGTTGAAAACATTATCTGATGAAGGTCTTTCTCAGGTATATTATGATCGGATTATCAGGATAGAAAAGGATATGGAGCTTTTTAATCTGGTGAGAGATTATGAATTATATTCAAATACTGGCAGAGCTCAGATCAGGCAGAGAATTAGAGAGCTGGAAAACAGACTAACAGCAGGATATGAAAGGGACATAAAATTAGCGCTTTTACTCTCATACCTAAATCTTAAGGCAGGCTACGGCATAAAGGCTGAAGAGATAGTTAAAAATGCCATTAAATTCAATCAGGAAAGCTTTGTGCTGAAAAATCGATACGGCATAATCTTAAAAGAACTGGGAAAATTTGACGAGGCTATCGGACAGTTTAATGAGCTTATAGAAAAATATAAAGAGCCAATTAGCTATTTTTATCTGGGAATGACTTATAAAAACAAAGAAGAATGCAGGGAAGCTATAAAATATTTAAGTGAATTTGTAAAACTTGAAACAAAAAAGGGCAGGGAAGAGATAGAGTTAGCAAAAAATGCTATCGATGAATGTAAGGAAGGGTTTAGAAAAAATACAAAAAAAGGTAAAAAACATTGGAGGAACAGATGAAAGAGCTTTTTTTCAGTTTGTTAATGGTAGCAGTTTTTGTTACCCAGTCTGTTGGTCAGGATAAAAATCCTGTCGTGTTAATCGAAACATCTATGGGAGATATTAAGGTAGAGCTTTATCCCAATAAGGCTCCAATCACTGTCAAGAACTTTCTTGACTATGTAAATTCGGGACATTACAACGGAACTATATTTCACAGGGTCATACCAGGCTTTATGATACAGGGAGGTGGTTTTACAAAGGAGTTCCAGATGAAAAAGACCAATCCCCCCATAAAAAATGAAGCCAATAATGGTTTGAAAAACAAAAGAGGTACCATTTCAATGGCAAGAACCATGTATGTAGATTCAGCCACCAGTCAGTTTTTTATAAACGTGGCAGATAACGACTTTCTTGATCACAGGGATAACACCATGCAGGGATACGGATATGCCGTGTTTGGAAAGGTTATTTCAGGTATGGATGTGGCAGATAAAATATCAAATGTGAAAACTGGAAACGTAAAGGGATTTAATGATGTACCTGTAGAACCGATTGTTATAAAGTCAGCAAAAGTTATTAACTGATGTCTGCAGAAGTTGGTCCCATCAGACCTCCAAGCGAGGCAAGAAGTCTTTTAATAAGGCTTTCAAGGAACTGTCCCTGGAACAGGTGCCTTTTCTGTCCTGTTTATAAGCATGCCAGTTTTTCTATAAGAAAGAAGTCAGAAATTATTGAAGAAATTAATTTTCTTGCAGAAATTGACAGAAAAATTGAAAGGTACATAACAAACAAATCCCTTTATGAGCTTTCTCTCTCACTAAACAGGTTTTTTGAAGAAGAGGAGATTGCTGATGCAAGAAGACTTCTGCACTGGAGATACCATGGAGAGTTTAATATCTTTCTGCAAGATGCAGATCCGCTTTTCAGAAAGAAATCTGAGCTTATAGAGATTATTAATCATATAAAGAGGGTCTTTCCTAAAACAAAAAGGATTACCGCCTATGGCAGGGCATCTACCATAGATAGATACAGCATCGATGAGCTTTCAGAGTTAAAAAATGCAGGATTGTCAAGAATTCACAGCGGTCTTGAATCGGGTAGTCAGCAGGTTCTTGATATGGTATGCAAGGGGATAAAGGTAGAAGAGATTGTAAGTTCGGGGCAGAAACTTAAAAAGGCTGGTATAGAATACTGCCTTTATTTTATGCCAGGGCTTGGGGGAAAAAGATACAGCGCTGAGCATGTGGAAGAAACAATTAAAGTAATAAATAATGCTCAACCAGCTTTTGTAAGATTAAGGACATTAGGACTTAATGAGTCCATTCCTCTTTTTGATCTTGTAAAAAAAGGAGATTTTGAAGTTCAGTCTGAAACAGAGCTTGTTGAAGAGATTAAAAGGCTTATAGAGGGGATAAAGATTGAAACCTATATTGCCTCTGATCATAATCTTAATCTGCTTATGGATATTGAGGGATCTCTACCAGAAGACAGAGAGAAACTGATTAAGAAGCTGGAAAAGTTTCTTAACCTTCCTGAAGATATAAGACTTAGCTTTATTTTAGCCAGAAGGACAGGAAAGGTGTTTGAGCTACACGAGTTTTTAAGCTTTTCTGATAGTTTACAGATAGGAGAAGAGCTTTCCTGCCTATCAAAACTTTCAGATCAGGAAAAAAATATGCTTTTCCTTAAACTAAGATCCGAAAATCTCTAAGCATGTAAACCCCTCTTTGGGGTTAAGTGCCAATGTTCACTATAGACATAAGTCATTAAAAAAGTTAAAATTTAAAAAAAGTTTAGGAGGTTATATGGCATCAGATCCTCAGAAAAATAAGGCATTAGAAATAGCTATTTCTCAAATAGAGAAGCAGTTCGGAAAAGGTTCCATTATGAAGCTTGGTAGCGAATCCCTTGAGAAGGACATAGAAGCCATATCTACGGGTGCTCTTTCTCTTGATATAGCATTAGGTGTTGGCGGAGTGCCGAGAGGCAGGGTTATAGAGATTTATGGACCTGAATCATCTGGTAAGACAACTATCTGTTTGCATATAATAGCTGAGGCTCAGAAAAAGGGTGGAGCAGCTGCCTTTATTGATGCAGAACATGCCCTTGATGTAACCTATGCCAGACAGCTGGGAGTAAAGACTGATGATCTGCTCATCTCTCAGCCCGATACAGGGGAACAGGCGCTTGAGATTGCAGAAGTGCTTATAAGAAGCGGTGCTATTGATGTGCTCGTTATAGATTCTGTTGCAGCCCTTGTTCCAAAAGCAGAGATAGAAGGTGAGATGGGTGATTCTCATATGGGTCTGCAAGCAAGGCTCATGTCTCAGGCATTAAGGAAGCTAACTGCCGCCATATCTAAGTCCAAAACCACTGTAATTTTTACAAATCAGATAAGGTCGAAGATAGGTGTTATTTTTGGTAATCCCGAAACTACCACAGGCGGTTATGCCCTTAAATTTTATGCATCCGTAAGGATGGATATAAGACCTGTGGGTCCCATAAAGGAGGGTAATGACAAGATAGGCACCAGAACAAGAGTAAAGGTGGTTAAAAACAAGGTTGCTCCGCCTTTCAAGGAGGCAGAGTTTGATATACTGTATGGTGTGGGTATATCTAAGGAGGGAGATGTGCTTGATCTGGCAGTAGAAGAGGGGCTTGTTGAAAAAAGCGGTGCGTGGTATTCCTTCAAAGGAGATAGAATAGGGCAGGGCAGGGAGAATGCAAAACAGTTTCTGAAAGAACATCCAGATCTACTAAGGCAGCTGGAGAACGAGATTAGAAGCAAACATAACCTTCCGGCAGGTGAATAATGGCGTCGGAGATGCTTGATCAGATTTTGAGAGCCGCTTTAAAACTTGAGGCGTCGGACATACATTTAAAGCCCGGTAGCCCACCCATCTTCAGGAAAAACGAAGCCCTCGTGAAACCCACAAATGCTCCCATCTTAAAAGCCGATGATATATCTGAGATGCTTTACGGAGTTATGACCGAGAGACAGAGAGAGGAGTTTGAGAAAAAGCTCGAACTTGATCTTGCCTATGGTATACCTGGTGTGGGGAGGTTCAGGATAAATGTTTTTAAACAAAGAGGAAGCATAGGCGCCGTATTGAGAACCATACCGGTGAAAATAAAATCCATCTCTGAGCTGGAACTTCCGCCAATTATAGAGAAGATAGCTCAGGAGAGAAGAGGACTTATTCTTGTTACAGGAACAACCGGTAGTGGGAAATCCACCACCCTTGCATCAATAATAAATTACATAAACGAAGTCACCACATCTAATATTATTACCATAGAAGACCCTATAGAGTTCCTTTTCAGAGATAATAAAAGCATTATTGTCCAGAGAGAGGTTGGTTTTGATACGTTGAGTTTTTCAAATGCGCTGAGAGCCGCTCTGAGGCAAGATCCAGATGTTATACTGGTAGGTGAGATGAGAGATATAGAAACCATTGAGATAGCCCTTACGGCAGCAGAAACAGGGCATCTTGTGCTTTCAACTCTTCATACACTTGATGCCACTGAGACAATAAACAGGATCGTGGGCATATTTCCACCCCACCAACAACAGCAGATTAGATATCAGCTTGGTGCAGTTATTAAGGCTGTAATCTCCCAGAGACTGGTTCCGAGAGCTGATGGGCAGGGAAGAGTGCCAGCAGTGGAGGTAATGCTTGGCACAGCAAGGATAAGGGAGTATATCGAGGATCCCACAAAAACTAAAATGATAAGAGATGCCATAAAAGAGGGCAGGTCTCATTACGGTATGCAGACCTTTGATCAGAGTCTGATTGACCTGTTTAAAAGAGGTCTTATCACCTATGAAGATGCTCTTAAAAACGCAACCAATCCTTCGGATTTTGCATTAAAGGTCAGCGGAATTGCCTCTTCTTCAGATACAGATGAGGAACAGAAACAGCCAGTCGGCGGGGGTGACTCATCAAAGATAGAAAGATTCTGATGAAGGATTACGCCCTCAGACTAACTTCAAGGTTTATTTATTCGGAAAAAAGGCTGAGGGAGAAGATGAAAGAAAAATTCGGTGACAGCGAAGAGATTGATGAGATTCTACAATGGCTAAAAAGTCTCGGTGCCATTGACGATAGTAAGAACAGGGCGTTTTATATTAATCAGCTTAAAAGCAGATGCTATGGTACCAGATATATCAAAGAGGCTTTAAAAAGAAGAGGCTTTGACGGAGAACTTGATTTCCATGAAAATGATGAGCTTGATATAAAAAAATGGTATGAGAAAAAGTTTAAAAATTTCAAGAAGCCTTTTACCCCCAGAGAGTTAGGAAAGATATATCGGTATCTTCTTAGCAAGGGTTTTTTACCAGATGAGATTTTTAATTTTTTGAGAAAGGAAGGTATTTATGAAGGGTAGGGAGTTAAGGAAGAGATTTCTTGATTATTTTAAAAATCATGGACATCAGGTAGTTAAAAGCTCTGGACTTATACCAAAAAATGATCCTACCCTGCTTTTTACCAATGCGGGGATGAATCAGTTCAAGGATCTGTTTCTTGGCATAGAGAAAAGAGACTATAAAAGGGCGGTTAGTTCCCAGAAATGCGTAAGAGCTGGTGGAAAACACAACGATCTGGAAAATGTAGGATACACAGCCAGACACCACACCTTTTTCGAGATGCTCGGTAACTTTTCCTTTGGCGATTATTTTAAAAAGGAAGCCATCTTTTTTGGCTGGGATTTTCTTACAAGAGAGCTGGGGCTTCCTAAGGAAAAGCTCTGGGTTACCATATATAAGGATGATGATGAAGCTTTTCAGCTATGGCAGGAAGTAGCGGGCGTATCTGCGGAAAGAATTGTCCGTTTAGGTGAAAAAGATAACTTCTGGGCAATGGGCGATGAAGGTCCCTGTGGACCCTGTTCAGAGATACTCATAGATCAGGGAAAAGATGTAGGTTGTGGTAGTGCTGATTGTAAGGTTGGATGTGACTGCGACAGGTTTCTTGAACTCTGGAATCTTGTATTTATGCAGTTTAACAGAAAAAAAGACGGCACTCTTGAACCTCTTCCAAATCCCAGTATTGATACAGGCATGGGGCTTGAAAGAGTTTCGGCGGTTATTCAAGGAGTGAAGTCAAATTTTGAAACTGACCTCCTGTTCCCCTATATTGAACTCATATCAGGCATGGTGGGTATCCCTTATGGTAAAAACCCAAAAAATGATGCCCACTACAGGGTAATTGCGGATCATATAAGGGCAATGACTTTTCTTATCTCTGACGGAGTTATGCCCTCAAATGAAGGTAGAGGTTATGTTTTAAGAAGAATAATAAGAAGAGCCATAAGACATGCGAAGATGCTTGGTTTTTCAAAACCTGTTCTTTTTGAACTGGCTCCTGTTGTGGCAGATGTAATGAATGATGAGTATCCAGAGCTTATGGATTCACTGGATCTTGTAAAAAAAGTAATCCTTAATGAGGAGGAGAGGTTTCTTGAGACCCTTGACGGAGGGCTTAAGATACTTTTCAGCGAGATAGAACAGTTAAAATCCAGAAATGAGTCCACTCTTCCTGGAGATATAGCATTTAAGCTTTATGACACATATGGATTTCCCCTTGATCTTACACAGGATCTGCTAAGGGAACATGAGATGATTGTAGATACTCAGGGGTTTGAAGAGGCTATGGAGAAGCAGAGAGAGCTTGCGAGAAAAAGCTGGAAGGGCGAGGAAGAGGCTATTGATGAGCTTTACAAAAAACTGGGACAGGAAATAAAGGTTAGATTTTTAGGTTATGAAACGCTCAGGGCAAAAGCGAAGCTTGTGAAGATAATTAAAAATAATCAGATAGTTAATGAAGCACATGTTAATGATAATCTGGAACTTATATTTGACTGCACACCCTTTTACGGAGAGTCGGGTGGACAGGTTGGTGATAGGGGTTTGATTGAGGGCGATAGCTTTGCCTTTGAGGTAACGGATACTAAAAAGATTGGAGAGCTGATAGTTCATAAGGGTGTGTTAAAAAGTGGTATATTAAAAGAGGGAGATGATGCAACCCTTTATGTGGAAGATAGCTTGAGAGACAACACGGCATCCCATCATACGGCAACACATCTTTTGCAGGCAGCTTTGCAGAAGGTGCTGGGCAGTCATGTTAAACAGGCGGGTAGTCTTGTAGAGCCCAGCAGATTCAGGTTTGATTTTACACACTTTGCACCTTTGAAAAAAGAAGAGCTCCTTGAAATAGAAAGATTAATTAATCGCTGGATAAGGGAAAACAGAAAGGTTTATATCAGAATCCTCCCTTATGAGGAAGCGGTTAGATCAGGTGCTATGGCTATATTTGGAGAAAAATATGGTGATGTGGTAAGGATGGTGGAGGTTGAAAATGTAAGTAAGGAGCTTTGTGGTGGTACCCATCAGACAGATACTGGCAGGATAGGATTTTTTAAGATTCTTTCAGAAGAAAGTGTGGCTTCAGGTATAAGAAGAATAGAAGGTGTCGCGGGTGAGGCGGCGTTAAGATGGGTTCAGGAAAGCTACGATAAGCTAATCAACATATCAGCTACTTTAAAAACGCCTCTAAATGAGATAGAAGAAAAAATAACAAGACTTTTAAAGAAAGAGAAAGAACTGGAAAAGGAGCTGGAGAACCTTCGAAGCAAGATCGCTTCGGCACAGGCAAAGGACAGCATTGACAAAAAGGTTAACAAAGAGGGTGTAAGTCTTATAGCTGCAAAGCTTTCTGCAGATGTTAATCAGATGAAAAATATCCTTGATAGTATTAAGGACAAAGAGAAAGATTCAGTTATATTTCTGGCAGGTCAGGCAGAAGGCAGGGCTTCTTATTTACTATATCTGCCAGAAAATCTTACAGAAAAATATGATGCTGGCTCTTTGCTGAAGGATATACTATCTCCCTTTGGCGGAAGGGGTGGAGGCAAGAAAACACTTGCTCAGGGTGGGACAGCTGATAGCAGTGTAATTGACAGCGTTATCAATAAATTCTATGAGACCATGAAGCTATGAAAGAGGGGCTTGTTCTTATTAAAAGAGGTGATTATGTAGAGTCCTTTCACAGGGTTCATCTTGTTGTGGTCAATGACAAGGGAGAGACCATTTTTACCAGAGGCAAGGAAGGGCTTAATGTCTGCATGAGGTCTTCAGCCAAACCGTTCCAGGCAATACCAGTGGTGATATATGATGTTGACAAAACCTATGGGCTTACAGAGGAGGAGCTTGCCATATTTTCTGGCTCAATAAACGCAGAAGAGCATCAGGTAGAGGTAGTCAGGGAGATTTTAAGAAAGGCAGGACTTGACGAGAGCTATCTCAAATGCGGTCCCTCGTATCCTTCCTATAAAAAATATGCAGAAAAGCTTAAAGCAGAAGGGATTAAGCCTGCCCCTATATATCACAACTGTGCAGGTAAACATGCTGGCATGCTCATTGTGTCAAAGGCAAAGGGGTATGATTTAAACAGCTATTTTAAAGAGGAACATCCGCTTCAGCAGGAGATACTGGAGATTATAGCTGAGTATGCTGAGATGAAAAAAGATGATATAAAGCTGGTCACCGATGGATGCGGGCTACCAGTATATTTTATGCCTTTAAAAAATATTGCTGTTGCCTATAAAAATCTGTCCATGAAGCTGGAGATAAAAGATGGAAAAGTAAAAAGACTTATCAAAGCGGCTCTAAAAAATCCAGATATGGTTGCAGGCACAGACAGGCTTTGTACCGATATTATAAAAATTACAGATGGAAGAATATTTGCCAAGGTGGGGGCTGAAGCGCTCTACGGAGCTTTTAACTGTGAAACTAAAGAAGGGCTTGCTTTCAAAGTGGAGGATGGCGGGCAACGGGCTTTAAATATTTTTATGGTTGTTCTACTTAAGAAACTTGGATGGATAAACGATTATGAGCTGGAAAAATTAAGTAAATACATTAACCTGCCCATCAGGAATTCAAGAAACGATGTGGTGGGGAAAGTTGAAGCAATTGTTTAAAGGAGGGTTTATGTTTCAGCAGAGGGCAAAGCAAGATATAGAAGAAAAAAATAAATCCAATCTGGAAGTGTTGACCTTTCTTGGTATTGGAACTGAGTTTAAGGGTAAGGTAATATTTCAGGGAACATTAAGAATTGACGGCAAGGTGGAAGGCGAGATTGACGGAAACGATAAACTATTTATAGGTGAAAGTGGACTTGTAAACGGCATAATAAGGGCTTCAAATATAACCATTTCTGGAAAGGTAAAAGGAGATATCAGGGCATCCGAAAAGCTTACTTTAAAAAGCGGATGCGAGGTTCGGGGCACCATATTTTCTAAGGCAATAATTGTTGAAGAGGGTGCCATATTTAACGGAACCTGCCGTATGGATGAAGAGGCTCATAAGATTGACATGGCTTCTCACCAGGAAGAGGAAGACAAGTCGGTGATTAGAATATAAGGATCATAAATTTTTACAAGTCTTTCCTGATGAAAAGCACATCAAAAATAAAAGAGATGTTTGACCATATTGTGGGGCGCTACGATTTTTTAAATCACACGCTATCCTTTTATCAGGATTACTACTGGCGCTACAGGATGACAGGTGAGCTTATGCCAGTAAAAAATAAGCTTATTATGGATCTTGCCGCTGGCACAGGTGATAGCTCAATAGGAATAATTAAGAGGGGTGCAGAGGTTATCGGAGTAGATATAAGCTATAATATGCTTTACCGATCAAAAAAAAAACTTGCCCATAAAAAATATACAGCCATTCAGGCTTCCGTGTATGACCTGCCCTTTAAAGATGCCAGTTTTGATGCAGTCTGCTGCGCGTTTGGAATAAGAAATATGCACATAAGAGATCAGGCATTAAGAGAGATTTTTCGGGTGTTAAAAAAAAATGGAGAAGCTGTGTTCCTCGAGTTCTCCATGCCAAAAGGAATTTTTAAGCCTGTTTACAGATTTTATCTGAAATATGTTATGACCAATATAGCATCCCTTTTTTCTGAAAGAGATGCCTATGTATATCTCAGGGAGTCCATAGAAAACTTTCCCGAACCTGAAAGATTCTCAGAAAATATTCTAAATGCAGGCTTCTCTGCCTGTGAATACTATCCGCTTAGTTTTGGCACCGTATGTATTCACAAAGCTTACAAGATATAAAATCAGATATGTAAAATTGATGTTACTGATTTGGTAAGCCTTTTTTCAAGCTCTTCTATATTGGCAGAAGCCCCTTTGTTAATGAAATATGCAGGAGTGGTATGCTCGATAAGCTTCTTTAACTCTTCGTCTGCCTGTTTGGCTGAGAAAAATAAGAAAGGTATGGGTTTTATGCCGAAGGCTCTTTCAATGGCTCTTATTGCATTAGCGGCACCTATTCCTGTCAGATGAGGCATTCTAATATCAAGTATGATAAGATCTATGGGCTTCTTTTCGAGAAAAGATTTTGTGAGATAGTAGACAAGACTCTCACCACTATCGAAGGTAACAAAAGAGTTCACAAAATCCTTTTTCTGAGAAAAAATATCAATAAGAAGCTCTCTCATAAAAGGCGAGTCGTCGGCATAAACAATATTTTTGAGGGGATTCCCCTTTTCAGCAGTAGCAGAGCCTCCCGAACTCTCCTGCCGTTCAAGGAGCATACCGCAATATAAGCAACAGATCTCCTCCCTGCCATCTCGTATAATCGAATAGGTAAGAGCATCCTGGTTGCAATGGGGGCAGTAAACTTTTTTTTCCATAATTGCTTTTTCTTATAAGTTTATTTATCATATTTAAAAAATAAATCAAGCGAAATCGGAGGAGAGATGTTAGATTTTTTGAGAAAGAGGGCTACTTCCTGGACAATTAAGATCATCTTTGGGCTCATAATACTGGTTTTCGTTCTTTGGGGCGTTGGCACTATGAGGGAGAGGGAGCAGAATGAGGTAGGAAGAATTAACAAAACAAGCATTACCCTTTTTGAATATCAGAATGCCATGGATATAGTCAGTAATACCTATAAAAATATTTTAGGCGATCGGTTTGATTATAAGGTTCTGGAAGAAAAGATAAAAAACGAGGCATGGGATCTTATAGTTGATCAGACATTACTTTTAAATAAGGCTGAGGAGCTTAAACTAAAGGTTTCGGAAAATGAGATTATTGATGAGCTTATGAGAGAGGAAGCTTTCAAAGTAAATGGGCAGTTCAACAGGGATAGGTATCTTGAAGTGCTTAGGTATATGAAAACAACTCCCTCTGCATTTGAGGGTAATATTGAAAAATCACTGCTTATCTCAAAGGTTAGTGCCATAATAAAAAACTCGGTTAATCTAAGCGAAGAAGAGTTAAAAGAGTTTTTCAGGGTTAAAAACAGAGAGATAAAGGCAGGTTTTGTAGAGCTTAACTATAAAAACTTTGTTAAAGAAGTTTCGGTTACACCAGAAGAAGAGAAAAAATATTACGATGAAAACAAGGAGAGTTTTAAAAGACCTGAAACAGCAGAGATAAACTATGCCTATATTAAAAACGAAGATTTTTTAACTCAGATAAAATTGGAGGAGAAGGATCTTAAAGAGTATTATGACGAGCATAAGTCAGAGTTCTTTGTCCCCAAAACTTATGTCATCAAGCATATCTTTATCGCATTCGGACAGGACAAAGAAAGGGCAAAAAAGAAAGCAGAGGAAGCAAAAAAACTGCTATCTAAGGAGGATTTTTCTAAGGTAGCTTCAAAATACAATGATGATGGCACAAAAAAAAGAGGTGGAGAGATAGGGGAGGTTACCTTAGATAAAGTTTCTCCCAAACTTGCAGCAAAGCTGAGTACTATGAAAAAAGGCGAGCTGTCAGATCTGGTAGAGAGTGAATACGGATTCCATATTATAAAGGTAGAAGACCTTAAGGATGAGCGGGTAAGAGAGCTTGCTGAGGTTAAAGAAGATGTGGAAAAAAAGGTCAAGTTTAATAAAGCTCGATTATATGCGCAGAAGAAGGCAAATGATATCAAAAAGGATCTGGAGACAGGAAAGGATAAGGATGTTTCTTTAAAGAAGGCGATCATTGAGAAGGAAAAGGCAGAGATTGGAGATATTGGAGTAGCGCCCGAGGTATCAAAAACTGTTTTTTCCTCTCAGGATGGCAAGGTATTCGGACCTGTGATGCTGTCAAAGGGGGTAATTGTAGGAAAGATTATAAAGATTAACAGAGGCTATTTTGAATTGGCAGAGGTTAAAGACAGAGTAAAAGAGGGGCTTATCAAGAAAAAAGCCCTTGAGCTCGCCACTAAAAAAGCTGAAGAGCTTATAAAGGCTGGTAGCCTCCCCAAAGGTAAAGAGCTTGGTTTTTTTAATCCATTAACCAATATTCCAGCACCGCTAAATCTTATTAAAGACATAGACAAAGATATAGTTAAACTGGGAAAAAATAACAAGATTCTTGGCAAAGCTTATACGGCAGGGGATAATGTTTATATAATCTATTTCATTGATGAGAAGGAAAAGGAGTATGACCCCAGTTCAGCTGAATTTAAGGCTTTCAAAGAAGAGTTTCTTAAAAATAAAAGGGATCTCTACTTTAAAGAGTGGCTGAAGGAAGAAAGGTCAAAAACAAAGATAAAAAGAAATGAAGAGTTCTTTAAAAAGGCTTAGCAGCTTAATACTGCTTATAATTCTTTATTCAGCCTATGTTTTTGCAGAAACTGATGAGGACTTTTATAGATCGGTAAAATATTTTAAAGAAAAAAACTATCCCGCCTTTAAGAGCCTGGCAAGGGATCTTTCCGAAGACCCTAAGTATGCCTACCAGATATCCATGATGCTTGCGGAGGTTTATTTTCAGGAGAATAACATTTATGAAGCCTATAGCATTCTTTCAAGGCTTTACGAGCAGTATCCGCTAAAAGGCAGAGAGATTAAACAAAAACTTGAAAGGATTGAGAAAGAAAAAGCCTTTCTTGAAAAAAGCAGCAGAGATAGAAGCAAAAAATTTGAGATATTCTTTTCTGAGGAAAGCCCTGTTAAGGATGGCAGGGTTTTGGAAGAGATTTTTTCTTTGCTTGATGAGGCTCAATACGAGGGGGGAAAGTTTTTTAGATGGTATCCCGATGATATTATAAAAGTAATGATCTATTACGGTGATGACTATAAGGATTATACTGTTCTTCCGCTCTGGTCTCAGGGTGGCTTTGACGGAAAAATAAGGATACAGCTTAATAAGCATATTAAGACCGAGAGATTAAAAGAGATCGTTTTTCACGAATATGCCCATCTGGCTATTGAGGGTCTGACGAAAGGGAACTGTCCGCTCTGGTTTAATGAAGGTGTTGCTCAGTATTTTGCAGTTAAAAACACTACTAAACACTTTGAAAAAACAGCAAAAAAGCTAACGCCAGAAGATTTTCCAAAAAGATGGGAAGGACGTCCCGAAAAGGAGATAAAAGAGCTTTATAATGATGCCCTTGCTTTGGTCATCTTTATTGCCCGTGAAGCAGGCGACTATGGATTGTATGATATACTGACCCAGCTGGGTGAGGGGAAAAGCTTCAGGCAAGCTATCGACAGTAGTTTTAGCTATCTTGGGTTGAACTATAGTATTCTGTTTAATAGATGATTTTTTAATTCTAAGGAGCATTAAAAAACAGAGCTTTGAAAGATTGACCAGGCTTTGTAATTACCACCAAGAAAGCATATAGAGAAAAGGATTTTTTTAATTTATAAAATTGGGGGCTTTAATGGGCATAGAGCTAAAAGAGCTTTTTATCCCTGCCATTGTAACGCTTACTTTAATATCTCTTTTGTTAATATTAAGAGCCATATCCTTTAAACTGCTTCATAAATGGGCTGAAAGTACCGAGACAATGATTGACGATATAATTATCAGGTCTATCAGAGTCCCCAGTATATACTGGTGTATAGCTATAGGCTTGTATATAGGACTGGGGATCTCGCCAATTCCAGATAAGTACATACTTTATCTGAACAAAATGATTTATATCATCATCATCTTTTCAATTACCATAGCCTCAGCCAATCTATCAGGAAAGATTTTTAAAAACTATCTAAAAAAGTCTGACCTTCCCATACCCACTACTGGGCTTGTTTACGGCATTCTGAAGGGGACTATTCTAATAATTGGGATGTTAATAATTCTTGCAGTAATGGGAGTTTCCATAACTCCGCTTATTACAGCGCTGGGAGTGGGAGGTTTGGCAGTTGCTTTAGCCTTGCAGGATACCCTCGCAAATCTATTTGCTGGTATACATATTATGGTGGAAAAGTCCATAAGGGTTGGCGATTTTATCAGGCTGGAAAATGGTCAGGAAGGCTATGTAGAGGATATTACCTGGAGAACAACGAGAATAAAAATGCTTCCTAATAATATGGTGATTATCCCCAATAGCAAGCTTGCTCAAAGTATAGTTACAAACTACCATCTTCCAGAAAAAAAGATGGCTGTAAGAATTCAGTTTGGGGTAAGCTATTTTTCCGATATAGATAAGGTAGAAAGGATTCTGCTTGAGGAAGCCCATAAAGCGGTTTCTGAGATCCCCGCTCTTTTAAAAGAGCCTGAGCCAGCGGTCAGGCTGATTCCAGGATTTGGCGAAAGCTCCATTGATTTTACCTTAATCTGTTTTGTAAAGGAGTTTACTGATCAGTTTTTAGTTCAGCATGAGCTTAGAAAGAGGGTTTTTAAAAGATTTAAGGAAGAAGGGATAGAGATCCCCTTCCCCCACCGTACGGTATTTATAAGAGAAAAAATTCAGGAGTAGCTGTTTAAAAATTGAACTCTCTGTTAAACAGTACTATCTGTTTTCCCGCAGAGAGCCAGCCTACATTGCTTGAATAACTGGCAACAGCGCCAAAAGTCGTGCCTGATTATTTTTTAACTGTTTAATGACTCATTTATTTTAAAAGTCCTTTTATCTTTGCTGATAAAGAAGCACATTTTTACTTTTTTGCTTTCTCAAAAATCAATAATCTTTACTTTTATTTGTCTTTTTTAGTAAACTTTACTGATAATAATTTGTAGGAGGATGATAAGATGAAAGTTCATTATGAAGCATCTATTTCGCAGGAGATTTTAAAAGGAAAAAAAATCTCCATTATTGGTTACGGTAGTCAGGGGCATGCCCATGCAAATAACCTGAAAGACAGCGGGATGGATGTAATTGTTGGGCTCTATGAAGGTAGCAGATCTGTTGAGAAGGCAAAAAAAGCAGGGCTTACTGTAAAAACAGTCAGTGAAGCGGCAAAAGAAGCAGATATTATTATGATGCTTGTCCCTGACGAGTTGCAGGCAGGTATATACAACGAGCATATTGCGCCACACATGACCGCTGGAAAAGTTCTGGCATTTGCTCATGGCTTTAATATCCATTACAACCAGATTGTTCCTCCAAAAGATGTTGATGTATTTCTTGCAGCACCAAAAGGTCCTGGACATCTGGTAAGATCAGAGTATGTTAAGGGTATGGGAGTTCCTACTCTAATTGCTATTCATCAGAATGCATCTGGTAAAGCTAAAGAAATTGCCTTAGCCTATGCCTGTGCAATAGGTGGTGGAAGAGCTGGTATCATAGAAACTACTTTCAAGGAGGAGACGGAAACCGATTTATTCGGGGAACAGGCTGTTTTGTGTGGCGGTGTTTCGGCGCTTATTAAAGCTGGTTATGAAACTCTTGTTGAAGCTGGCTATGCGCCAGAGATGGCATATTTTGAGTGTCTTCACGAGCTGAAACTGATTGTTGACCTTATTTATGAAGGTGGAATTAGCAATATGAGATATTCGGTAAGCAATACAGCTCAGTACGGGGATCTGACCAGAGGTCCGAGGATAATAAATGATAATGTAAAAGCAGAGATGAAAAAAATACTCAAAGAGATTCAGAGCGGTGAGTTTGCTAAAGAATGGATACTTGAAAACAGAGCTGGAAAACCTGTTTTTAACAGCCTTACAAGAATAGATGCAGAGCATCAGATTGAACAGGTGGGTGAAAAACTCCGCTCAATGATGGGCTGGCTTAAAAAGAACAAACTTGTCGAGAAGGATTAGTCTTGGATAAAAAAAAACACAGGAGCTTTCCCATAGCAATAGAGGGGCTGAAAATAGGGGCGCTTACCCTGTTTTTTGCCCTCTTCTTCTTTTTTTATAAAGTTTATTATGTCAGCGCAGTACTGATATTGTTTTTTATATTTAATTTATTTTTTTTTAGAAATCCCGGAAGAGAATCTCCTCTGGGAAGGCAGATAGTTTCTCCTGCTGATGGTGAAGTGATTTTAATAAAAGATACCTATGAAGACAGGTTTCTTAAAAGGCATGCAAAAAAGATTAGTATTTTCATGTCCATATTCAATGTGCATATAAACAGGGCTCCTTACGATGGTGTGGTATTAAATACATTACATGAAAGCGGTAGATTTTTTTCCGCAGACCTTGACAAAGCAACAGAAGAGAATGAAAAAAACTATATTCATATTAAAACACCTGAAGGACAGGAGATTCTTGTAGTTCAGGTAGCAGGGCTTATAGCAAGAAGGATTGTATGTGATGTTAAGACAGGAGATATGCTTAAAAAAGGAGATATTATAGGTCTGATCTGCTACGGATCAAGGCTTGATATTTTTTTGCCACAAAGTTGTGAAATAAAGGTAAAATTAAATGATAGTGCCAGAGCTGGCGAAACCATATTAGGGATACTTAAGGATGAGTAAAGAAGAAAAGTATAATAAAGATAGTATAAAAAAAGGTGTATATATTCTGCCTAACCTCCTCACCTCTGCAAGCCTTATGGCTGGTTTTTATGGCATTGTTTCAGTCTGGGATGAAAATTTTATTAATGCCGCATATGCCATTATAGTGTCAGCCATCCTGGATATGCTGGACGGAAGAATAGCCAGAATGATGGGGGCAGTCTCAAGATTTGGCGTTGAATATGATTCGCTGGCAGATCTTGTTGCCTTTGGTGTTACTCCGTCTCTTTTAATTTATGCATGGGCTCTTAGACCTTATGGTAGAGTAGGCTGGATGGCAGCTTTTCTGTTTCTTATATGCGGTGCGCTCAGACTTGCAAGATTTAATGTTCAGATAAACACAGTGGAAAGCAGAAAGTTTAATGGACTGCCTATTCCTGGTGCTGCCCTTGTCATATCATCAGCGGTAATATTTTATTATGAGCTTGCAGGAGAAGGTCAGACTTTAAAGGAATATTTTGTATTACTGCTAACTTTTGCGCTTGCTTTTCTAATGATAAGTACCATTAAATATCACAGTTTTAAAGATATTGATCCTATAAAAAGGAAGCCCTTTTCTGCTCTTGCAGTGGCAATTTTATTGTTTCTGCTAATAATCGCAAAGCATGAGGTCTTTCTATTTCTCATATTCTTTGGGTATTCCATGTCTGGACCTGTCCTGTATCTCCTTGAAAAAAGAAAAATTGGGAGGTAGTAAATGGAAATAATAAAGATTTTTGATACCACCTTAAGAGATGGTGAGCAGGCAGCTGGTGCTTCAATGAACATGGAAGAGAAATTGAGAATTGCCCTTCAGCTCGAAAGACTGGGGGTTGATATTATAGAAGCTGGATTTCCTGCTGCGTCAGAGGGAGATTTTGAGGCAGTCAAAAATATTGCCAAAAATATTACCAGGTCAGAAGTTGCTGGGCTTGCAAGGGCAACTGAGCAGGATATCCAGAGAGCCTGGGAAGCAATAAAATATGCAAACAAACCTCGAATTCATACCTTTTTAGCCACATCAGACATACATTTAAAATATAAGCTTAAGATAGACAGAAAAGAAGCTCTTAAAAGATCCATCTGGGCTGTTAAGTTTGCAAAAGGTTTTACTGACAATGTGGAGTTTTCTGCTGAGGACGCATGTAGAACCGACATTAATTTTCTCTGCGAGGTGGTCGAGGCGGTTATTGATGCTGGTGCTACTACAGTAAATATCCCTGATACAGTAGGGTATATTACACCACAGGAGTTCTATCAGATTATTTCAACCATAAAACAGAAAGTTAAAAATATAAACAAAGCTACCATCTCGGTGCACTGTCATAATGACTTAGGGCTGGCAGTGGCAAACTCTTTATCTGCCGTTCTTGCAGGCGCAAGGCAGGTAGAGTGCACCATAAACGGTATCGGTGAGAGAGCTGGTAACGCAGCTATGGAAGAGATTGTAATGGCTTTAAAAACAAGAAAGGACTTTTTTAATTTTAGCACAAGAATAAATACCAGATATATTTACCGCACCAGCAAGCTGGTTTCTCAGATAACGGGCATGATTGTGCAGCCCAATAAGGCTATTGTGGGGGCAAATGCCTTTGCCCACGAGTCGGGGATACATCAGGATGGAGTTTTAAAGGAAAGGCTAACCTATGAGATTATGACGCCTGAGTCTGTTGGGATCCCCCAGAGCCTGTTAGTGCTGGGTAAGCTTTCTGGCAGGCATGCCTTTAAAAAGCGTGTGGAAGAAATGGGTTATGATCTTAACGAGGAGCAGTTAAACAAGGCTTTTAAGAGATTTAAAGAACTCTGCGATCAGAAAAAGTATCTATATGATGAAGATATTGATGCCATTATCTCTCAGGAGATACTTAATCTTCCAGAAAAGTATAAATTTGTCTATCTAAATGTGGTGTCTGGTAGTAGAGTAACCCCTTGTGCCACTGTTGAGGTTGAACATGATGGAAAGCTTATTAAAGAGGCGACTTTCGGAAATGGACCTGTAGATGCGGTTTTTAATGCC
>JBEQAF010000009.1:8255-38376 GCA_041640455.1 bacterium | reverse complement strand
TTTTCTGCCATCTCTTTTTGTCTCGCATCAAGATTGTAATGGCAGAGAGGACATGAAGTTAAAAGCGCCTCAGCTCCGCAGATTCTGGCAGAATTAAGTATTCTCATTGAGCAGTCAAGGGATGCAGATCTATCACTTACTGAAAGATGAGCACCACAACATTCGCTTCTGAAAGGAAAATCTATACTCTCTCCGCCTAAAGCAGTTATAAGGTTAGTATAGACTCTTGGATTTTCAGGATCTTCAAACTCCATCTCCTTAGGAGGTCTGAAAGTAAGACAATCATAAAAAGGCGCAATTTTAAGCCCTGTAAGAGGTTTTTTAATCTTTGAGGATAGATTTTCAAAGCCAAGCTCATCTCTTATAATTTCTATTAGATGAATCACCGATACATTGTAGTTAAAGTCTTGAGGCACTTCTTCTTCCATATAGTTTAGAACCCTCTCTCTTCTTGCCTGATTAGTTTTTATCACTCTGTTTGTCCTTCTCAGCACATTAAAACAGGCAGAGCAGAGCGTTACAAGCTTATCTGATGTTTTTGAGGCTTCAAATATAGCCCTTAAAGGAGATACAAGCCTTATATGCTCATCCTCTGCAAGGGGGAATACAGCCCCGCAACAGGTCCAGTTGTCAAGCTCCATTAATTCAAAACCCAGAGCCCTCATGGACTCTCTTGCTGATATATCAAGAGCTTTTGCCTTTGTGCTTAAGGCACAGCCAGGAAAATAGGGGTATATAACCATTATAAGCTCCTTATTTATTCTAAAGATTCAAACTTTCTGTAACCAGCGATCAATGCCTGCTGAGGCATCTCATCTAAGATTTCTTTCGGAAGCTCCTCAATGTCGGTATAGTTTTTACCTTCTCTTAATGCAAGACTTCTCAAAGCTTCAAAAACTCTATGCACCTCAATCCCCTTGGGACATCTTGTACCGCATTGAAAACAGGATGTACACAGCCAGATGGCTTTTGAGTTCAGAAGCTCCTCAATCAGCCCAAGCATACATAGTCTCATCATCTCATTGGGGACATAATCCATCTTGTCCGCCAGAGGACAGCCTGCTGTGCATTTGCCGCACTGATAACAGGACATGATTTTTTGTGCTGAAATCTCCTCTACAGATTTTAAAAGCTCATTTTTTATGCTTTCTCTGTTTAGTTTTAATAACATTGTTCCCCCAGATATATCTTAAGTATCAAGTAACCTTTTAATACTATATATTAAGGTCTCTCTGTTTAATTTAGCCAGTGAAAAAGTAAGGGGCACGCTTTTGGGACAGACCTTTACGCAGTTTTGAGCGTTTCCACATTCTCCGATCCCTCCATCAGAAAGAAGAGCTTCATATCTATCATCTTTTATCATAGCTCCGGTTGGATGCAGATTAAAAAGGTACGCCTGCGCTATTGCTGCGGGACCAATAAAATTAGACCTTTCATTTACCTGAGGACAGGCCTCCATGCATATGCCACAGCTCATACATCTTGAAAGTTTATAACCCATTATCTGCACCTTTTCGGAGACCTTAGGTCCTGGTCCAAGAGTATGTATACCATCAATGGGTATCCACGCCTTTACCCTTTTCAAAGCCTCAAAAATTTTCCGTCTATCCACAATAAGATCTCTTATTACTGGAAATTTTCTAAGGGGCGCCAGATTTATCTCTCTACCAAGATCTTTAACTAAAGCACTGCATGCCTGTCTCGCTCTACCATTAATATTCATAGTGCAGGCGCCACAAACCTCCTCAAGGCAGCTACATTCAAAGGCAACAGGAGCCACCTTCTTCCCCTCTATATTAACGGGATTTTTTCTTATCTCCATAAGAACCATAATAACATTTGCCGTATCTTCCACATTTACCCTAAACCTCTCTCTATACGGAGAGGATATGGGACTCTGCCTTCTTTCTACATTTACCAGAACTTCCATCAGCTGTACTTCCTCTCTACCGGTTTTATAAGACTTGTATCAACATCTTCATAATATATTTCTGGCTCTTCTGGGTTATAAACAGCTACGGTAGTCTTTAAAAAATCCTTGTCGTTTCTTTCAGGAAATTCAGGTTTATAGTGGCTTCCTCTACTTTCATTCCTGAGCAAAGCACCCTTCGTTATTACTGTTGCAAGTTCAAGCATATTCCAGAGCTGATAAACAAAAATCAGACTCTGATTAGCAAAAGCAGATCCATCAAGAATGTTTATATTCCTGAACCTTTCTTTCAGCTCCTTTATTTTATGAAGTGTCTTTACAAGACTGTCATTGTATCTGACCACAGTAACATTTTCGGTCATAACATTTCCGAGCTCTTCATGTATTTTGTAAGGATTTTCATTGCCATCAAGCTTTTTATACTGTTCAATTTTTGACAAAATTACAGATTTTTCACCTTCCAATAAACTACTCTGTGTATCCTTACAGCTCCATCTGAGCCCTCCCAAATATTGGGATACCTTTTCCCCCACAATCATTCCAGCATGAATACAGGATAAAAGGGAGTTTGCCCCCAGTCTATTAGCACCGTGATACTGATACTCACATTCACCTGTAGCGAAAAGCCCCTGCACATTGGTCATCTGATTATAATCAACCCATAGTCCGCCCATGGTATAATGAACGGCAGGAAATACCTTCATCGGTTTTGTATATGGATCTTCTCCCATAAACTTTTCATAAATCTCCAGCACACCTCCAAGTTTGTATTCCAGTGTTTTCCTGTCTATATGGGTCACATCAAGATAAACATAGTTTTTACCTTCCACACCAAGCCCCATTTCTACACATACCTTAAATATCTCTCTGCTCGCAATATCTCTCGGGACAAGATTCCCGTAAGAAGGATATTTCTCCTCTAAAAAGTACCATTTTTTACCATCTTTATATGTCCAGATTCTGCCACCCTCTCCTCTTACCGATTCAGATATCAACCTCAGTTTATCACCACCATAAATGGCAGTAGGATGTACCTGAATAAATTCTCCGTTTGCATACTTAACACCCTGCTGATAAAGTATTGATTGAGCCGAGCCATTGCAGAGGTAGGAGTTTGTGCTTTTTCCAAAAATAAGTCCGCATCCGCCAGTTGCCATTATAACCGCATCAGCAGGGAAACTCTCTATCTCCATTGTCTGTAGATTAACCGCTACTATTCCACGGCAGACTCCATTATCATCAATTATGGCTCTTAGAAACTCCCATCCTTCATATTTTTCAACAAGCCCTTTGGCTTCCAATCTTCTTACCTGTTCATCTAAGGCATAAAGTATCTGCTGACCTGTGGTAGCACCCGCAAAGGCAGTTCTATGATATCTTGTTCCACCAAATCTTCTGAAATCAAGAAAACCTTCCGGCGTACGGTTAAACATAACACCCATTCTATCTAATAGGTAAACTATGTTGGGGGCGTTGTAACACATATCCTTTACAGGTGGTTGATTGGCAAGAAAATCTCCACCATAAATGGTCTCATAAAAATGAATGTCAGGACTGTCACCTTCGCCCTTTGTATTGACAGCCGCATTGATACCTCCCTGCGCACAGACAGAATGTGACCTTTTTACGGGTAGTATGGAGAATAATTTTACCTTTAGATTCTGTTCACAGGCAGATATGGCTGACATAAGACCAGCCAGACCACCACCAACAATTATTATATCGCAGGCCATTTTATCCTAACCCTATTAACTGATAAAACTTAACCATACCCCATAGACCAAGAGAGATGAAGACGACAAAGCTTAGTATTACTGCTACCCTCTGGGCTTTATCTCCCGCCGCAATTCCAAAATCTACTAAAAATCCAAATATTCCATTGGATAGATGAAAAATCGAGATTACTACAAGAAAAAACAAAATAAAATTATCAGCAACTCCATTTCCAAAACTACCAAACTTCATGGTATAAATATGATAAATTAGTATAGGTATAATAAAAAGCCCTGTCCATCTTTGAAGAAAATACATGACATTTCGCAAATATCTGTAACAGCAGATATTCATTCCACCTTCGTAAACTATATAAAGTCCATAAAGGCTATGATAGATTAGCGGCAACCAGAGAAGCATCAGGGAATATAAAAAGCCTTCTGAAGAAAATGAGCTCCCTTCTTTCAGATGAAATAATATAAAATAACCAAGCGGAAAAATACCTGTCAGTCCGTGTAGCCTTCGTAAATAAAACTGAAGTTTTTTATCCATAAAATTTTTTATCCGATTAGCTAAAAATTAGCTATTTTATATTTTTTTATGCCTTCCTCGTAAAGGTCTCTACCTTCAAGATCATTTACCACAATGATAGGGAAGTCTTCTACATATAGCCTTCTTACCGCTTCAGGTCCCAGATCTTCATAAGCCACAAGCTCTACACTTTTAATCTTTTTTGAAATAAGGGCGGCTGCTCCGCCTGTGGCGGCAAAATAGATGGCACCATATTTTTTAATAGCATCAACAACTTCTTTTGATCTTTTACCCTTTCCTATCATACCTTTTAGACCCTTCTCAATAAGAAGTGGAGCATAGGCATCCATTCTTCCGCTTGTGGTTGGTCCCGCTGAGCCTATAACCTTACCTGGTGGTGCAGGTGTAGGACCCACGTAATAAATAACAGCACCTTTTATGTCGAATGGCAGTTCTTTGCCTTCCTTAATAAGCTCCACTAGCCTTTTGTGGGCTGCATCTCTGGCTGTATAAATATACCCGGTAAGAGAAACAATATCACCCACTTTTAGCTCTTTTATAACTTGATCGGTTAAAGGTGTAGATATTTTTTTTATCATAGCTCCTCTATAGAATAATCTCTTTATGTCTTGCGCTATGGCACTGAATATTTACCGAAACAGGCAAACTGGCGATGTGACAGGGATAATACTCAATATGTACAGCTAAAGCAGTTACCCTGCCTCCAAAACCCATTGGTCCGATACCAAGATTATTGATCTCTGTAAGAAGTTCCTCTTCAAGTCTGGCATATCTAACATCACTGTTTTTTGAGCCCAGCTCTCTAAGTAAAGCCTTTTTCGCCAGATAAGCGCATTTTTCAAAGGTTCCACCAACACCTATTCCCACAATAATCGGTGGGCAAGGGTTCCCTCCAGCCTTTTCCACTGTTTCAAGTACAAAATTTTTAAGACCTGTTATACCTTCGGCAGGTTTTAACATCTTTATGGCGCTCATGTTTTCACTCCCACCACCTTTGGGAGCTGCAATAATTTTTACCTTATCTCCTGGAACCAGTTCAATATGAGCCACGCAAGGGGTATTATCTCCAGTATTTTTTCTGTCAAAAAGCGGGTCTGATACTATTGATTTTCTGTAATAACCTTCCTGGTAAGCCCTTCTAACCCCTTCATTTATGGCATCGTTAAGATTATCACCATCAAACAGTACTTCAACCCCCCATTCAATAAAGAGCACGGCGTAACCTGTGTCCTGACAGAGGGCAAGCCCTTCTTTTTCTGCAATCTCCTTGTTTGCAATTATATCATCAAGTACAGAAATGCCTAAAGGCGAAATCTCTTTGTCTTTTGCTGATTTTAAAGCACAGAATACATCTTCAGGGAGAACCCTGCCAGCTAAAAGAAAAAGATTTTTAACCGCCTCTATGATCTGGTCTTTTCCAATTTTTCTCATATTTACAGACCAGTTTTTGAGATTAGTTCTTTGACAGCATTTACAGAGCTGTCAAACATTGACTTCTCTTCATCAGTAAATTCCAGCTCAAATATCTGTTCTACTCCATTTCCGCCAAGTTTGACCGGAACTCCCACAACCGTATCATTGAGACCATACTCTCCTTCCAGATAAACTGCGCAGGGCATGATCCGCTTTTTATCTTTAATTATAGCTTCAGCCATTGCAACTGCAGAGATAGATGGTGCATAATAGGCGCTTCCAGTTTTCAGCAGATTTACAATCTCGGCGCCTCCGTCTCTTGTTCTTTTAACAATGGCATCGATCCTATCTTTTGACATTAGTTTTGTAAGCGGTATTCCTCCAACTGAGCAGTATCTAACCATAGGCACCATTGTATCGCCATGTCCACCGAGCACAAAAGCAACCACATCTTCAACTGATACTTTAAGCTCCTCAGCAATAAAGGTTCTAAATCTGGCAGTATCAAGTACACCAGCCATCCCCATGACTCTGTTTCTTGGAAAACCCGAAACCTTATATGCCACATAGGTCATGGCATCAAGTGGGTTTGAAACCACAATAATAAATGCATTGGGTGAATATTTTACAACCTGTTCAGTAACAGATTTTACTATGTTAGTATTGGTAGAAATAAGATCATCTCTACTCATCCCTGGTTTTCTCGGTATTCCTGCAGTTATTATAACCACATCAGAATCCTTTGTGGGCTCATAGCTGTTAGTTCCAATAACCGATACATCGGAGCCCTCAACAGGCATGGCTTCGAGAAGATCCAGCCCCTTCCCCTGAGGAACTCCTTCTACTATGTCAACAAGCACAACATCTGCAAGCTCTTTGGCAGCCGCCCAGTGTGCTGCTGTAGCACCCACATTTCCTGCTCCTACTATTGACAATTTCTTTCTTTTAATCATAATTCCTCCGGTTTTTGTTTTATTTCAAGATAACCCTCTAAATATTTAAAATATTAACAGTTTAACTTAATATCTGTCAAACTATTTTTTACTATTAGAAAAATAATTTTAGTATTAATAAATTTTTGATGATTTATAGCAGATTATTTTATATGTCTCTGTGCCAGACTGATATATTACAGTAGGTCTTTTTAAGATAATCATAAAAATACTCGGCAAAGAATACAGATCTGTGTCTTCCGCCAGTGCAGCCGAAGGCTATGGTAATAAAATTCTTTCCTTCCTTATCATAGTGCTGAATCATAAAAGGTAAGAGCTCTTTAAGCATTTTAATAAATTGCCTGGTGACCTTCTTTTTTTTGATAAACTCTGAAACCTCCAGATCTGTTCCCAATTTATCTTTAAGCTGGGGTACATAATAGGGATTGGGAATAAATCTTACATCAAAAACATTATCTGCCTCCAACGGAACACCATTTTTAAAGCCAAAGCTTATTATTTTCAGCTGAACCCGATCTTTAGTAATGAACCCTTCCGAAATCAGTTCGGCTTTTTTTCGCAGGTCATAATTGCTGAATCTGGAGGTATCAATTATGAAGTCTGCCCTATCTCTTAAGGGTTTTAAAAGCTTTCTTTCTTCATCAATACTTTGCTGAATATCAAAGGAGTTGATAGGATGTTTTCTTCTTGTCTCACTGAATCTTCTTATCAGTACCTCATCTCTTGCATCAAGAAAAATGATCTTAAGCCCATCGGTGCCCAGTTTCCGGGATATATTATTAATATTATTCTCCAGCTGGGATAGGAAAAACTTTTCCCTCACATCGATTACAATGGCGATCTTACTGTATTTTTTTGATTTTTTTATGAGGGAGAAGAAATTGTCAAGAAGAGGGACAGGAAGGTTATCTACACAAAAAAAACCCAGATCTTCCAGCGCTTTAACAAAGACTGTCTTTCCTGAACCTGATATACCTGTGATTAAGAAAATTTTCATAATAAAAAAGCTCTCCCACTAAAGGGGAGAGCAGAGTTTACTTTTTTGTAGCCTCAATCAGACCATAATTATCATCTTTTCTTTTATATATTACATTTACCTTATCGGTTTCAGAGTTAATAAAAACAAGAAAATCTTTATTTAATAGATCCATCTGCATAACTGCTTCTTCCAGATCCATAGGTTTTATCTCATAGTTCTTTACCTTGATAACCTGTCTGGGAGAGCCACCTTCTTCGGAGATGGCAACAATCTCTTCCTTTATCTGAAGATTTTTGTTTTTATTATTTTTGTTCTTCTTATCCTTCAGCTTTTCAACATATTTCTTCACCTTTCTTTCAAGAATATCGGATACAAGATCAATGGCTGAATAGATGTTATTATCTCGCTCCTCTACATGGATGAGAAAACCATTAGCATTTAAGTTAACTTTAGCTATATGAACAAGTTTCTCAAGCGCAAGTGTGATCTGAAGGCTTATGGGTTCATCAAAATATTTCAATAACTTTTTTCCTATCTTGTTTTCTGCATACTCCCTGATAGCATCACTATGTTCCATGTTGCTAAAGTTGATCTTAATGTCCATATCTCCTCCTCGATAATTATTCTACAAAGCTCTTTAGCTTTCTTGACCTGATCGGATGTCTCAGTTTCCTTAAAGCCTTACCTTCAATCTGTCTGATCCTCTCTCTGGTAACCTTAAACTCTTGACCTACCTCCTCAAGAGTATGATCATATTTCTCCCCTATCCCGAACCTAAGCCGAATAACCTTCTCCTCCCTCGGGGTAAGTGTGGCTAATACACTGGCTACAGTCTCCCTGAGATTGCTCTGAACAACCGCATCCACAGGGGTAACACTTTTTTTGTCTTCAATAAAGTCACCCAGATGACTGTCTTCTTCTTCTCCTATTGGTGTCTCCAGTGAGATGGGCTCTTTGGCTATCTTTAGAATTTTTTTAACCTTATCAACAGGAAGCTCCGTCCTCTCTGCAATCTCTTCAGCTGTGGGTTCTCTTCCCAGTTCCTGAACCAGAGCTCTTGATTCTCTGATAAGCTTATTGATGGTCTCAATCATATGAACAGGGATCCTGATAGTTCTTGCCTGATCTGCAATGGCTCTGGTAATTGCCTGTCTTATCCACCAGGTGGCATAGGTGCTAAACTTATAACCTCTTTTATATTCAAATTTATCTACTGCTTTCATCAAGCCAATATTACCCTCCTGGATCAGATCAAGAAACTGCAAGCCTCTGTTTGTGTATTTTTTGGCTATGCTGACCACAAGTCTAAGATTTGCCTCTATTAGTTTCTTTTTTGCCCTGGATTTCTCCTCATCTCCCTCTTTCAAAAGTCTTAAATACTCAACAAACTGCTCTTCTGTAAGATTTAACTTTACAGAGCTGTCTTTTAGCTGCTTAACTTCTTGCTGGATAAGCTTTTTTGCCTTGTTAAAACCATCCTTTGGTAGGTTGAATCTTTTTTTAGGTAAGGGTTCATCCCTATATATGATACTGAAAAGGAGATCACTATCTTCTTCGTTAAGATTAAAGGCTTCTCTGAGTTTTCTTAAAGCCTCTATCCTGTAAGTTTTGAAGAATTTATCATAATCATTTTCCATTCTTTTTCTGTAGTTTTCAATGAGCTTTTCATTTATATCCATCTCCAGAATCATTGAGGTAATTTCATCTTCCAGCTTCTTTATCTTCTTTTCATTCCCACTCTTTCTTGCCTTTTTCAGTTCCTGATACTTTTTCTGAATACTGTTAAAATGTTCGATCACATGCCCATAGTTACTATCCTTCTCTTCTTCCTCTCCCTCATATACTTCTTCATCTTCCTCTTCCACATCGCTTATAATGTCCCGAATAGAGACCTCTCCTTTCTCAAGCTGGGTTCCAAGTTTAATAAAATCCTCAAAAACAGGCGTATATGATATAAGGGTTTTTATAATCTTAAGATCTCCATTCTCTATCTGCTTAGCAAGCTCTATCTCTCCATCCCTGTCAAGCAGACTTACACTACCCATCTCTTTAAGATAAAGTCTAACAGGGTCGCTTCCCTTCCCCAGCTCATCTTCCAGATCTTCAAAGCTCTCCTCAAGCTCTTCCTCCTCATAATAGGAACGAGCTGGTATCTGACTGATGTTGTCAATAACAGGTATATCCATCTCATCAAATATACCCATTACCTCATCAATATTATCGGGATTAAAATCATCCGGTAGCATATCATTTATCTCATCATAGGTAACATAGCCCTTTTTCTTCCCCTTGGCTATCATCTCCTCAAATACTGTTCCTTCTTTAATATTCTTTTTTGAACTCATACTTTTAACTACTCCTTAATTTTGTTATTTCTTTTTCTTTTATTATTATTTCATTTTTCTGACGTAGAAGCTCTCTGGCTAAATCATAATCTTTTAACCTTTCGGCCTCCTCTATTTTTTTTGTAATATCTTCTTTACATTTTCTCAAAAAACGTTGTTTTAAAAACAGAATATTATCAAAGAATGCTTTGTGCATATCTTCGCCTATGATATTGTCGCTAACAGAAAGTCTGAGATAAAGATTCTCTTCTTCTTTGCTTAGCTCTTCAGATTTGCTTCCTGTAACATGCTTGTTTATGACAGAAAGATGTTTGGGGCTTAGGGAGTTTAAAATATCATCTTCCACATGGATGATAAACTCGGGGTTTTTCAAAAGAATCGCTGTAATAATATCTTCTGGCGTATTCTTAACCTCTTTATTTAATATTATACCATTTTTTTCTTTAAAACTGAAAAAGCTAATTATCTCATCTTTAGTGAAACCTGTTTCCTTTGAGATTGCCCTAATCAAAAGCTCGCGCTCCAATGGATTTGTAATGTTTTCAATATGTTTGTTTAGCTGTTGGATAAATGCCCTCTGCCCGTCAATGGTAGACAGAGAATATTTAATTTTATACAAGTTTATTAAAAAGTCAATACCCTTTTTGGCAGAAGAAATGGCTTCTTTTAACCGGTCAATTTTTCCTTGAGCTATAAGGCTGTCTGGATCTTCCCCGTCAGGTAGTAAAACCACATAGGGATTGATAGACAGGTTAAGAAATATTTCCAATCCTCTTACTGCAGCCTTTTTTCCTGCCTCATCTCCGTCATAGATTAGATAAAACTCATCTGCCAGAGGTTTTAAAAACTTTACATGTTCCTCTGTAATTGCGGTACCGAGAGTAGCAACAGTGTTAGGATAACCGGCCTGGTGCATCATTATGCAGTCCATATATCCTTCAACCAGATATACCACCTTTGTATCGTCAATATATTTTCGGGCAATATTTATACCAAACAGACTATTCCTTTTAAGAAAAGCTTTACTTTCCTGAGAGTTCACGTATTTGGGCAGACTGTTATCCAGAGCTCTGCCACCAAAAGCTATCACGTCTCCTTTTACGTTGAGAATGGGAAATACAATCCTGTTTCTAAAAAAATCTCTTACCCCGCCCGAAGTGGAAACCACAAGCCCACATTTTTCAATTAATCCTTTATCATAATTTTCTCTGACGAGCTCTTTATATAATCTATCCCAGTCTGTGCCACCAAAACCTATATTAAAATTTTTCATTGTATCAAGACTTAATTTTCTTTTTTTAAGATATTCAAGAGCCCTTATACCTCCCTGAGTCTTATAAAGATTGTTGATAAAAAAATTGAGCGCCCTTTTATTGAGCTCATAAATTTTTGCTAACTCCTCAAGCTTTTTTTCATACTCCCTATCTCTGACAAAAAGCTTGAGCCCCGTATCTTTTTCCAGCATCTGAAGCACATCCATATAATCAGTTTTAAGATATCTGGTAAGAAACTCAATAACATCTCCCCCAGCATGGCATCCAAAGCAATAAAATATCTGCTTTGACTCCGATACGGTAAAAGATGGAGTTTTTTCGGCATGAAAGGGGCATAGACCCACATAGTTTTTTCCAGCTTTTCTAAGATTTACGTACTTTCCTATGTAATCTACTATGTTTATTTTTTCTTTTAATAGTTCTCTGTTTATTTTCATTTTATTTAAGTTCTACAAGAGTATAGTAACTACCGCCCCTTTCCTTTAAATCGCCCAACGAGAAACCAGTTACTACGGGGCTGGTCTTAAGATAGCTGTGTATATTCTCTCTTAGCTTACCTGTGCCTGCACCATGAATAATTTTTACTTTTCTGGCTCCTGAAAGATATGCCCTATCAATGAATTTATCAATAAGAGCTATTGATTCATCTACCTTCTTACCTCTCACATCTATTTCTGGGCAGCTTTCTCCATAATAATGTCCTGTTTCTGAACTTCTAATTTCTTTTTTATCCATCACATTTCTGGCTGTTTTTCTTATCTCTTCCTTATCCACCCAGATTTTTAATGTCCCGGTGAGTACATTATATTTTTCTCCATCCATTGCAATTACTTTCCCATCTTTATTAAGATTTATCAGATGCACCTCATCTCCAATAATAACCTCCTCATCGACCTCTTCTCCCATACGGGAAAGATTTTTTAAAAGCTCCTTACTCTCATTTTCCCATGTCTTATAAAACTCCCTCGCAAGCCTTTTATCTTTCGGAAGAGATTTTATATCTCTGTCCATCCTCTCCAGAAGACCATTAATCTCATTTTTTGCATCTAAAATGAGCTTGTTTTTTTCCTCTTTATATCTAAGAAGCAGCAGCTCCTTTTCCTTTATAATCTCGTCTAATCTTTTTTTCTCCTTTTCAAGCTCCTCCCTCTCCATAAGACAGGTAAAATATTCTGCCTGTTTTTTCCTTTTTAGCTCCTCTATATAAATGTAATCACTGGAAAGATTTTTTTCACAGTTTTTTATAAAGCTCTCTTGAAAACCCAGCTCTCTCAATACTTCTATTGCGAAACTTCCTGTATAGGAGCCATAGGATATTTTAAAAGCTGGCTTTTTTAGCTTTTCATCCCAGAGCATGGCAGAAACCATCCCGTCCGTTCTGACCGAAACGAACTCTTTAATCTCATCCAGATGGGTTCCTGCAATTATTCTGCCTCCCTTTTTTACAATCTCCTCTAAAAAAGCAATTGATATGGCAGAGCCTTCCTGAGGATTGGTAAAATTTCCCAGCTCATCAACAAATACGATAGTATCTCTGTCAATGTTTTCCATAATCTGTTTCCAGAGTAACATTTTTGAGGTAAAACTACTAACCCCCTCATCAATATTTTGATGATCTCCCATATCAAAACAAAAGTTTTGAATTAGAGAAAGGTAAGACCTATCAGAAAGAGGAACAGGAATAGCCATGTGTGATAACAGGATAATTATTGAAATGGTCTTAATCGATACGGTTTTGCCACCACCATTGGGTCCAGTAATAAGAAAAATATTTTTATCCTCCGGCATTAAGAAATCATTTTTTACCACATCCTGTTTTTCCAGAAAGAGGGGATGATAGGCATTGTATAGAGAAAAGCTTTTCCCCTCCCTGATATCCGGGAAGTTCAGATCATATCTTAAAAGATATCTGACCCTTGCCATCAGGCTATCTATGTATCCAAAAAAATTAAGCGATTCCTTTATAAGAGCAGTATTTTCTGAAATTCTGGCGGTAATCTTTGCAAGAATATTTCTTTTTTCCTGTTCTTCTTTTTTTATTATTAGTATATATCTGTCATTGAAAGATGTTATTGATTCCGGTTCCACAAAAATAGTATCGCCTGACTGAGAGGTATCCCTTATAGTACCCTTAATATCCTTTTTAAAGTTAGTTTTTACTGGAAGCACATATCTACCCTCACGAACTGTGTAATACCTATCCTGAAATATATGCGGGGTTAAATCAAGAAGTTTATCCAGTCGTTGGTGAATGGTTTCTTTAATGTAATCTCTTTCTTTTGTTATTTTTTTCAGCTCAGGAGAGCATTCAGGATTTATTTTTCCAGATTCGGTTAAGTAAATAGAAAGCTCTTTAACCAGTTCATTAAGCTCAAGTATCCGCTCAAAACCATTTTCTAAAAGCTGATTTAACCCTAAAGCGTAATACTTATTGATAAAACTCAAAATATCTTTAATATTTATATAGATAAAACCAGTCTCATCTTCGGTTAAAAAGTCCACTTTTGTGGCTCTTTGGAGATGAATTCTAATATCATCAACAGAAGGTATGGAAAAACCAGTTTTCCTGACGAAATCCTTAAGAGCCAATACCCTTTTCTGTTCTAATTTAATATGAGACAGAGAAGACAGAATATGAATATGTTTTATAAACTCCTTACCGTACTCTGTCTCTGCAAATTCCGATATATGGGAAAGGATCCTTTTTAGATCCTCACTGTCAAAGCCTGTAAAAGACATTAACTAACCAAGTCTTTTTTTAACCAGCTCGTTCACCTTATTTCCATCAGCCCTGCCTGCCACTTTAGCCATAACAGCTTTCATAAGTTTTCCAAAATCTTTTGAACCTGAGGCTCCTATCTCCCCTGCCACCTCATCAATTATCTTTAAAATCTCTTCTTCTGAAAGCATCTTGGGCAGATAGGATTCAAGAATTTTAAGCTCAGCCTTTTCCTTATCAACCAGATCGGATCTACCTGCTTTCTCGGAAAATTCAATACTTTCTTTTCTCTGTTTAACAAGAGTTTGTATAACCTTATAAATCTCCTCATCAGCAAGTTCACGTCTCTGATCAATCTCTTTATTTTTTATTTGTGCCAATAAAAATCTTATGGTCTGAAGCTTTAAACTATCTTTAGACTTAAGGGCTTCCTTCATCTCATTTTCAAGACTCTTTTTCAGATTCATATATTATTTCTCCTTTATTTTCCAACAACTTTTACCCAGACCTCTCTATTTCTGGGACCATCACCTTCGATAAAGAAAACCCCCTGCCAGGTACCCAGCTCAAGCTTCCCCTTTTCTATAATGAAGGTTATAGATGGACCAACCAATACATTTTTAATATGGGCATCGGAATTTTTTTCCAGATGTCTGTATGGTGCGTTCTGTGGCACCAGCTCAGCCAATTTGTTGATTATATCCTGCTTCACAGTGGGATCGGCATTTTCATTAACAGCTATAGCCGCAGTGGTATGGGGACAGAATACAACACATATACCCTCATTTACACCGCTCTTTGATACAATAGATACCACATGACTAGTTAGATCAACAATCTCCATTCTTTTGGTGGTTTTAATATTAATCTTTTCCATAGTCCCCCCTGAGATTATACTTTATTTTTAAATTAAACAGTTTTTCCTTAATTTGTCAACTGCCAATATTTATTGTTAATTTTAAGTTTAAAAATGAGCGACAGACAAAAATTAGTAACGTTTAATCTTGACAGTTCTAATTATTGCTAATAAAATCATTAAAGTGCTGACACAGATAGCAGAAAGAATAAAATCCTCAGACAAGATCGTGGTTTTTACAGGCGCTGGCATATCAAAGGATAGCGGCATTCAAACCTTTCGAGATGCTGACGGACTCTGGAAAAATTTTGACCCTCAGAAGCTGGCAACTCTTGATGGATTTCTTAAAGATCCTGTTATGGTCTGGAAATGGTATATCTCCCGAATAGAAAAAATAAAGCAGGCTGAGCCAAATATGGGGCATTACTTTGTTTCACATATTGAGAAGATAAATAAAAAAACCTTTGTAATTACCCAGAACATTGATGGACTTCATAAAAAAGCGGGGTCAAAAAATGTAATCGAGCTTCACGGTAATGTGGAAACTGTTAAATGTCTAAAATGTTCCTTTAAAACTGAATTTGAAAGGGTTGATTTCTCTGAGCTTCCCCCGAGATGCAGCTGCGGAAGTTACTTAAGACCAGATGTGGTCTGGTTTGGCGAAGCTTTACCATACGAATCATTAACCAAAGCTTTCAATCTGGCAGAGATAGCCAATCTTGTTATCACCATAGGCACATCAAATCTTGTTTATCCAGCTGCTGAGATCCCCTTTATTGCTAAAAGAAAGGGGAGTTTCATAATAGAAATCAATCCTGAAAAGACAGTACTCACCCCCTATGCAGATATTTATCTCAACAACCCCAACAGTGATAATTATGAAAAACTAATATCCCTCCTTAGCACTAATGAAAAAAAAGTTTCTTAGCCTGTTATTCTGTGATGAAAAGGGCAACATTTATGATGACCCAGCATATGTTGCTGCAGGTCGCTCAGGGCATTCATATAGTCCTTTAACTCTAAATGATTGCATAGAGCTACCCTATGGTAGTGAATTTTTTATGCTCCCTCAACGATATCCTGTAGCTTTTGACAAAAAACTAAACCAGATTGTGTTAAAAGATCGTTATGCCCTCTCGGTTTTTCTTGCTCCTGCCTATACACAGCTATATCTTCCTGCTTTTGAAAAAGAAAAGGATGCACCCGTTCTACCTCTTTTTGCCTATACGGCAGTAGGATTTTATGAAGGCAGGTTTTACGTTCCAGCAGTAAGGGTCGATGAAGACAAAAGACAGGACTTAAAAAATTTTGATAGAAAAAAAATCATTCAAAAATCAAAGGATCTGATTAAAAAATATCCCCAAAATAGACTTATCCAGCACATAATCAAAAACTGTGCTCTGACCTATTTCTGTCCTGCAGCAAGAAATTTTGTATTGGGCAGATATGAAGCACCACTACCCACATCAAGACTTTGCAACTCCAGATGCATAGGATGTATATCCCTTCAGCATAAAAGCTCCCCCATCAGATCTACTCAATCAAGAATAAAGTTTACCCCCACATCCGATGAGATATTTGAAACCGCAATGGTTCATATAAAACGGGCAGTAAATCCTATTCTAAGTTTTGGTCAGGGCTGTGAAGGTGAACCGCTTCTTGTATCGGAGATTTTAGAAGAATCAATTTTAAAAATAAGACAGTCAACCAAACTGGGTACCATTAACCTGAACACAAATGGCAGTATTCCTGAAAGGCTTGAACGGCTGTTTAAAAAAGGTCTTGACAGTGCAAGAATTAGTCTTAATAGCGCACAAAAAAATTTTTATGAGTCTTACTACAAACCTCAAAATTATAGCTTTGAAGACGTTAAAAAATCAGCAATTATTGGTAAAAATCTAAAAAAATGGATATCCTTCAACTATTTCACAATCCCAGGATTTACTGACTCAGAACAGGAGTTTGAATCACTCAGAAGTTTTATAAAAGACACAATGCCAGACATGATACAGTGGAGAAACCTCAATATAGATCCAGACTGGTATTTTGATAACTTAAACTTAAAAAACCTAAAAAATGGACTGGGTATAAAATACATTATGATGGAGCTTAAAAAAGAGTTCCCCCATCTGAGGTACGGATATTTTAATCCCTTCCTGACTACTTAACCTTTGGTAGTTTGGGCATGTTTTTAAAGATTCTTTTTGCCACATCATTGGCAATATTACCTAAATCTGGTCTAAACAAAGAATAGGTTTCTTTCTCTTTATGCATAGCCTTCCAATATACGCTTCCTGTGCTGGCATCTATTAATCTTATTGAAATGGCAACCTCAGCAAATTTCTCTCCGAGAATCTCCGAATAGCCCCATCTACTTACATCAGCCACTATTAGGGTATCGGCAAGATACGCATCTGCTATCTTTTGAGCCAGATCCTTGTCTGTTACACCCAGTGTTTTAAGTTTGGTAGTAAATGATATTATGGAATCCTGGAGCTCCTTATTGTCAGCCATCTGAAGTCTTGCCTGCTCTGGAGATAAAATTTTTTCAAATCTCTGAGTTTTTAAAGCATTATCAATCACAGCCTTTTCAGCTTTAGCGGCATCGTGTTCGTACCCATCTGGCATTCTAACGGGTAAAAGCACCACTACTTTGGGGCGAAAAAGAGTCGCATTGTTTGCAATCTCATTAAACTCTATGGAAGCGCAGGAAGTAAGAAACACCAATATAAATATAAGAAAAAACCTTTTCATATTACCCTCCCTTGAAGTTCTTAATCAGATTTTATCACTGTAACTGGATTTGTCAATGATGAAGATTAAATGCGAGAAAAATTGAAATAGATTTAAAAATTAAGCTAAGATTTAAAAATGGGTGGTATAGGATTTGAACCTATGACCCTCGGCTTGTAAGGCCGACGCTCTCCCGCTGAGCTAACCACCCGTAATCAAAAAGAGAGGATTATTATCCTCTCTTTAGAAAAAAATGTCAAGTAAGATTTACTTTATCAACTAAATAGCTTTTTTGAGACCTTTACCTGGTCTGAATTTTGGTGCTTTAGAAGCCTTAATCTTAATCTCCTGACCTGTTCTTGGGTTTCTACCCTTTCTGGCGGCTCTCTTAACTACTTCAAAGGTTCCAAAACCAACTAATGCTACCTTATCACCTTTTTTTAATGCTTCAGTAACCGATGCGATGAATGCGTTAAGAGCCTTCTCTGCTGCTGCCTTTGAAATGTCAGCCTTACTTGCCATTGATGCTACTAATTCTGATTTTGTCATTATGTAGCCCTCCTTTTTATAAAGTTAGTCTATATATAACAAGGCTACACAACATTGTCAAGCATTTTTTTAATCTTTTTTTCAATTTTTTCAATACTTTGATGGCAGGTCTTTAATCTTTGTAAATATTTTTGTTTAATTTCAAATACTTATGCGCTTTCCAATGTCTCTTCATAGAGAAGAATTGGGCTCTCTTTTTTTGTAATCACCTCTTCGCTAATTATGCATTCCTTTATATTTTTCTGCCCGGGAAGCTCATACATAATATCAAGCATGGCATTCTCCATTATTGCTCTGAGCCCTCTTGCACCAGTTCCTCTTGATATTGCCTCTCTGGCTATGGCTCTCAGTGCTCCATCGGTAAATTTTAGCGTCACACCTTCCAGCTCAAAAAGGGTCTTATACTGTTTAATAATAGAATTTTTTGGCTCCACAAGAATCCTTACCATGGCTTCTTCGTTAAGCTCCTCAAAGGTAGCCACAACTGGAATTCTGCCGACAAATTCAGGAATAAGACCAAACTTTAATAGATCCTGAGGCTGAACCTCTTCAAGAATTTTTCCTATCGGCTTCTCCTCTTTTGATTTTACATCGGCGGTAAAACCAAGTGATTTATTACCAATTCTTCTTTCAATAATTTTGTCCAGTCCTACAAAAGCACCACCACAGATAAATAGAATATCGGTGGTGTCCACCTTAATATATTCCTGCTGAGGATGCTTTCTACCCCCTTTTGGCGGCACATTAGCTATAGTACCCTCTATAATTTTTAGAAGTGCCTGCTGAACCCCTTCTCCAGATACATCTCTTGTAATTGATGGATTATCACCTTTTCTTGCAATTTTATCTATCTCATCTATATACACAATCCCCTTTTGTGCCTTTTCAACATCAAAATCTGCAGCCTGCAATAGATAAAGTATAATGTTTTCTACGTCCTCACCCACATAACCAGCTTCTGTTAATGTAGTGGCATCGGCTATAACGAAGGGTACATTGAGGATTTTTGCCAGTGTCTGAGCTATAAGGGTTTTTCCTGTGCCAGTGGGACCTATAAGGAGTATGTTGCTCTTCTGAAGCTCCACATCATAATTTTTTACTGAAGATTTATACAATATCCTCTTATAATGATTGCTCACTGCAACAGATAATATTTTTTTAGCTCTGTCCTGACCGATAATATAATCGTCAAGAACTTTTTTTATCTCTGAAGGCTTGGGAACATGAAAATCTTCTTTAATATTGAACCTTTCTTTTTCTTCCTGTTCTTTTATAATTTTGTTACAAAGGTCAATACATTCATTACAAATGAACGTATTTGGACCTGAAATTAACTGCCTGACCTCTGACTGCCTTTTACCACAAAAAGAACATCTTATCTCTTCTCTGTTCACAAAAACCCCTTTTATTTTCTTTGTTGAATCACTTCATCTATTATACCATATTCTTTTGCCTGATCGGAATTCATATAAAAATCCCTGTCCGAATCAATCTGAATTCGTTCGAGAGGTTGACTGGTATGTTTGACAAGAATATGATGTAGAATATCTTTTAGTCTTAATATCTCCTTAGCCTGGATGGCAATATCGCTTGCCTGTCCCTGCGCCCCGCCTAAGGGCTGATGAATAAGTATTCGCGAATGCGGTAGAGCATATCTCTTACCATGCGCGCCGCCTGCCAGCAACACAGCCGCCATACTTGCCGCCTGTCCCACACATATGGTAGAAACCCTGGGTTTTATATACTGCATGGTATCATAAATTGCTAAGCCAGCCGTTACATATCCGCCTGGCGAGTTAATATAAAGGTATATATCGCTCTCAGGATTTTCAGATTCAAGAAATAGCATCTGGGCTATCACAAGATTTGCAACCTCATCATCAATAGCAGAACCTAAAAAAATTATTCTGTCTTTCAACAGCCTTGAATAAATATCATAGGCTCTTTCACCGCGAGCTGTCTGCTCTATAATTATGGGAGCATAAGGCATTTATTCCTCCACTACCATATTATTTTTGACTAAAAAATCAAATACACGGTTTTCAATCTCTTTGAGATAGATATTTCTTTTTGCTTCTGGTTTACTATAGTACTGCATCAGTTTTTCCTTATTATAGGATTTTTCCACCATACTATTAATGATAGAGTTCAGCTCATCATCAGAAATATCAATATTTTCAGCCTGCTTAATAGCCTTTATGATATACTGCCTTTTTAAAAAATCATCTGCCTGTGCTCTGTAGCTTTCAAATATCTTGTCCCATTCAAACCCCATAGCATTGGGATCAAGTCCTGCCTGTTCAATACTTTTTGCGAAGGACTGGAGCATCTCAAAAGCCACCTCATCTCTTAACCCTACAGGTATTTCAAAGGGGTTCTCCGCATAAATTTTGTCAAAAACCTCTTTTTTAAACCTTTCATCGGCATCCTTCTGTTTTGAGCTTATAATACTTGCCGATATCTCGGATCTTAACTGTTCAATACTTTCCTTACCAATTATTTTTATAAGCTCCTCATCAGTGGGCTGTTTTTTTCTTTTGATGGCATTAATTTTAATTTTAAGTTTAGCCTCTTTCCCTCTGAGTTTTTCATTTTCTATGTCTTGGGGATAGATAAAAGAAAACTCCTTTTCCTCATTCTTTTTGAGCCCAAGTATGGCTTCTTTAATCTCCTTAAATATGGTCTCTTTTGATAGATCAATTTCCTGGTTCAGTGATTCGCCCTGCTCTTTCCCATCCAGATTATAATTTAACACATCAAAGTTGACAACGTGATCCTCACCTGCAGATACATCCTCTTCGGTTTCCTCGTAACTAACGTGTTTTTCCTTTATCTCAGCGATCTTATTTTCAATCTCTTCATCTTTTGCCTCAACTTTTGGCTTTTTAAATTCAAAACCCTTATATTTCTCCAGTTTTACCACCGGATGGGTTTCCACAACCGCATCATATACAAACCCCTCTTCTGTAAACTCTTCTTTTTCAACCACCGGTCTAACAGCGATATCAAGATTGTTGTTGTTAATTATTTCAAGTAAAGATTCTTTTATGGCATTTTCGGCAAATTTTTTTCTTGCATCCTCCATATAAAGCTTTTCTACCAGTGACATGGGAGCCTTACCCTGCCTGAAGCCTTTTATCTTAGCAACTCTACCAATCTGAGAAAGCTCCTTTTTAACCTTAGGCAAAACCTCTTCCTGAGGAAACTTTACAGTTATTTTCTTTTTAACAGGGCTTAAGTCAATAATATCAACGTTCACATAATCCTCCTGAAATTAAAAAATGCGAGGAAGGGGAGTCGAACCCCTACGGTGTTACCCACTGGGTTCTAAGCCCAGCGCGTCTGCCAGTTCCGCCATCCTCGCTTAATCTTAGTATTATAGGTGATTTTAATAAAAATTAGAAACAAATTTTTAATATTTCAAAAGGAATAGTAAGATCTAAATGTTTTAAATCTTTCTACGGTCTATTTTTACACAACCACCACCTTGAGCTTTGGCATATTTTTTCATTTCTGAAGCTACTGATGCTATGGCACCATAGTGATAAAATTTTTTAAATTTATTGTGAGCCACTCCAATAGACAATCTCATTATAGGAAATTTGTTTTTATTACCCTGCCTATCAAAAGACTCTATGTAGCCAAGACTTCTTTCAGGTTCATCATAGAAGGTCGGTATTATGTAATTAAAATAATTTATTATCTCATTTCCAACATCTTCAACTTTATCATAGTCAACAATGAAAACAAAATCATCTCCCCCTATATGCCCTACAAATCCCTCTTTTCCACATTTGGTTTTTACTAAATTAAGTATCAATCTACCCACCATTCTTATAACCTCATCACCTCTCGTGAACCCATATCTATCGTTAAACGGTTTAAAGTTGTCCATATCTACATAAGCTAAAGCGAATATCTCGTTATTATCAAGCTTTTTTTGAATCTCTTTAGAAATGGTAATATTGCCTGGTAGATAGGTTAAAGGGTTAACATCGATTGTTTTTTCTTTTTTAAAAAAAGCCATATTTGCCCTAATTAATAGCTCATTTTGAAGATTTTTTGTTAATACAAAATCATCAAAATAAAGATGCTCAGAAAAATCATTACTTAAATATTTTTCTGTAATTATTAATATGGGGATTCTTAAATAGGCTGGATCCTTCTTAAACTCAGCTATTAAAAATAGCTCTTTGTCAGTAATTTTGTTAATATCTACTATCAATAAATCTGGGGTATCTGAATAAATTGCATGTATACAATGACTAAATTGAGAAAAAAAAGTAACGTTGTATTTTTCTTGCAAGATAATTTTTAATTGAGATTGAATAATAAGGTCATTTGTGATTACAAATAGCTTCTTTATTTCTTATCTCCCTCAAAAAAATCATCTAAATCATCTGCTGCAGAATCAAGCTCTCTGTATATATCAAATAAATCTTCTTCAGATAAGTTAAGCTGATACCATGCTTTTTCATTTATTTCCCAAACAAAGGGATCTCCAGCAAAACCAATTCCTTTTGCTCTTACTAAAATATCAGCAACATGTACGATAGCAGTTGGCAATGGTGCAAAATCAGCATTATAAGGATTATGATGATTTTTTATTATGTCTATAAGAGATTTAGGGAAATGCCATTTTTCTGATATCCAGGCACCGGCTGAAGAATGATTAATACCAAATATCTTTTTTTCTGCCTGACCTATCCAGATATTATCAGTTTCAGAAATTTTAAGAGCCTGAGAATAATCTTCTGTATATTTGAGGCTCAAGATAACTTTACCAATATCATGTAGTAATCCACCTACAGAAACCTCTTCAACATCATTTAAATCTAATTTTTTTGCAATTACACGCGAAACAATGGCAACCCCTACTGAGTGTTCCCATAAACCTATCATTGCCTTTCTCATAGCATCAAAAACCGAAACACCAAAAAGCATACCTTTCACTACGTTTAAACCAAGTAAAATTAGTGCTTGATTAACCGATGAAATTCTACCAGGAAATCCATAAATAGGAGAATTAACCATTTTTAAAACTTTTGATGTTAAAATAGGATCATTAGATATAAACTCACAAATCTTTGTTAGAGATACACTGGGATTTTCAATTACTACAAGCAATTTTCTCATTACTGGTGGTATGGTTGGTAATGTTTCAATCTGTTCTATGTTATACTTCAGCTGGTCTATGTTCATCATTCTTATAAGCATCTCTTACATATTTTAATAAATTTTTTTTCACAATAACCATAATAGGAATATTTGAAACAAACTGAAATCTATTTTCTATATCATCTATAATTTTTTCTATGGGTTCTTTTCTATCATCAGAGCCTTCTATAAATACATGATTTATTCCCATGTTTATTAATCTATCAATATGGGTTTGGGTTAAGCAGGTACCTTTGTTAAATAACATCATCCCTACATCGTTAACCACTGATTTTGCTAAGACCATACCAGATTTAAGGTTATCAACGGCAATTTTTATCATATTTTTTGATTATATACTAAATGCCTATTTCTTTAAATGTCAATATTTTTATTTTAATTTTTTAATATAAACTAACCAAATACCTAAATATCGATATAATGAAATGATTTGTTTTATGATAATAAAAAACTCTTCTTTGCAGTTTTTTAATGTGTTTTTTTGATGTATAATTCTTAAACCATGAAACCACATATAAGCTTTCCTACCATAATAGGATTCAGATTATCGGACATCATTGTGGGGATTTTTATACTCAGTTTTGTAGGGCTTATCTTTTTTTTAGGGAACCAGTGGAAAGGTGATCTTAGCAGTGTGGCAGTCATAAGTCTTGAGTACCGGTATCTTCCCTTTTATATCCTGCAGTCCATATCAAGAATTTTTATAGCCTATGCGCTTTCTCTTATTTTCTCAATAACCTATGGTTATCTGGCTAAAAAAAACCCTGTTACTAAAGCTGTTCTAATCTCACTGCTGGACATTCTGCAATCAATTCCTGTACTTTCTTTTCTCCCTGGTGTTCTTCTTGCCATGATATCTCTTTTCCCTAACAAGAGAATCGGCGTGGAGCTTGCATCAATTATACTGATTTTTACAGGACAGGTCTGGAATATGGCTTTCAGCTATTATAACTCTATCTCCACCATCCCTCGAGAGCTTGAAGAGGTTGCAAAGATAAACCGTTTTTCCAAATTTTATAAATTTTTAAAGCTCGATCTGCCTTTCAGTTCCATAGGTCTGGTCTGGAATAGTATGATGTCCGTAGCCGGTGGCTGGTTTTTTCTTATGGCATGTGAAATGTTTGTGGTAAAAGGAAAGGATTTCAGGCTGCCTGGCATTGGCTCGTTTATCCAGATGTCAGCAAACAACGGTGATATGCAGAGAGTTTTTATCGGTCTGCTTGTAATGATAATTATTATAATTTTGCTCGATATGATTGTTTGGAAGCCTCTGGTTGCATGGTCTCAGAAATTTAGAATTGATACAATAGTAGCGGAAGATGAGAAAGAGTCCTTTGTGCTTGACATATTCAGATCATCTAAAATTATGGAAAAAATAACTGAAAAGATTGATAATTATCTTGACAGGCTTAATAAGCGGTTAATGCAGAGGGAAAAAAGAAAAGAAAAAACAGGTCGGCTTTTTACATACTTTTTTTATTTAATAGCCTTTATTTCAATTACCACCATACTTTTAAAGGGGCTATTTGAGGTGGGAGGTCTATTCTTAAAGATAGATAAGCATAGCTATATTCTTCTTTTAAAAGCAGGGTTTTTATCATTCTTAAGAACCTTTTCAGCCATATTTATTGCATCTTTGTGGACAATCCCCTTAGGAGTTGTAATAGGTATGAAGCCCGGTGTTGCCAGAATACTCCAGCCGGTTATTCAGATTGCCGCTTCTGTTCCTGCAACAGCTCTTTTCCCAATAATAATATTTTTTCTTATAAAGTTTGGTGGTGGACTTGGGTTTGGTTCCATATTTCTTATGCTTTTAGGAACCCAATGGTACATTCTTTTTAATGTAATTGCTGGTGCATCTTCCATACCACAGGATCTAAAGGATACAGCAAAGCTTTACAAAATTAGCGGCATTAGAAAATGGAAAATATTAATTTTACCAGCCATATTCCCCTATCTAATTACAGGGCTTATAACTGCTACTGGGGGGGCATGGAATGCATCTATTGTATCCGAATACGTCCTATTTAGTGGTGAGGTGCACAAGACCTTAGGGTTAGGAAGTCTTATAAGCGAAGCAAGCGCAACTGGTAACTATCCAATTCTCCTTGCAAGTACCATTTTAATGTCTATAATAGTAGTAGCGCTTAACAGGTTTGTCTGGAAGCGGCTGTTTACGCTGGCTGAAGAAAAATTCAGGTTAGATCAATGAAAAAGACCATATTAGAGGTAAAAAATCTTTCTAAAGCTTACCCCATGAGAAAGGGAAGTTTTTTAACTGTGCTGGAAGATATAAATCTTACAGTCAATGAAGGAGACTTTGTTTCTATACTCGGACCATCCGGTGCAGGAAAATCTACCCTTTTAAGAATTCTTGCGGGATTAATTGAGCCCACATCAGGAGAGTTTATCTACTTCGGAAAAAATTTTTTTGAATCAAATCCCAAAATTAGCATGGTTTTTCAAAGCTTTGCTCTTTTTCCATGGTTAACTGTGCTTGAAAATGTAGAAACTGGATTAAAGGCATCAGGTATCATAGGCGAGGAGGCAAGAAACAAGGCTTTAAAAGTAATAGATCTTGTGGGGCTGGACGGTTTTGAAGATGCTTATCCGAGAGAGCTATCAGGTGGTATGAAACAAAGGGTTGGAATTGCAAGAGCTTTAGCAGTAGAGCCAGACATACTTTTTATGGATGAGCCCTTCTCAGCTCTTGATATTCTTACTGCTGACAACCTGAGAAGCGAGCTTTCACGCCTCTGGACGGAGGGGAAGCTACCCATCAAATCGGTTATTTTTGTTACCCATAACATAGAAGAGGCAGTTTTTTTGTCCGATAGAGCTATCATATTAAGTCATAACCCAGCAACTATTAGAGCGGAGATTTACATCAATATTCCACGCATGAGAAATAAAAACTCAAAGGAGTTTAAGTTTTTAGTTGACGATATATATACAGTCCTGACAAAACCCAAAAAAGATATGCCATTTATGCTCAGGAAGGAGAGATACCAGTTTCTACCTCATGCAAAGGTTGGTGCTATTGCAGGTCTTATCGAGCTCGCTTATTCAAAGGATGAGGCAGTGGATATTTCTGAAATTACATCCGATCTCGGACTGGAGGTTGATGATGTGTTTCCATTAATTGAAGCTGCTGTTTTTTTGGGCTTTGCGGAGGTTAAGGAAGGTGAGATTAGGCTTACTGATGAAGGTAAAAAGTTCTCCAGATCTGACGTGCTTGAGAAAAAGGTTATATTTAAAGACAATGCGCTTAAAAACATTCAGCTTATAAAGCAGATCCATCAGGTTCTTTCGACCACCGAAAAAAAACGCATGAGCGAAGATTTTTTTATTGAGATACTGGAGAATCATTTTACTAAAGACGAGGCATGGAACCAGCTTGAGATCGCCATTGACTGGGGTAGATATGCTGAGCTTTTTGCCTACGATTACGACACGGGAGAGCTTTATATAGAAGAGGCTCAGAGCTAAACACAGCTCCCTATTAGATCATAGTTTCTGAACGTTTCAATTTTTACATCCACCATAAGCCCTTTTCTGGGGTCATAGTTTTTTATATATGTTACGCCATCAATCTCTGGAGCCTGTGAATAGATTCTACCTTCATAAACTGCACCCATCTCATCAAAGGGACTATCAACAATGCATTTAAATATCTTGCCTTTTTTCTCTCTGTTTTTAATCTTTTCTATCTCTTTCTGAGCTTTCATAATTAAATCTCTTCTATTCCTCTTTACCTGTTCAGAAATTTTGGGTTCCAATCTAATTGCCTTCGTATCCTCTTCCTCAGAGTATTCAAAGACACCAAGATGGTCAAGCCAGCCAGCCTTTACAAATTCAAGTAGCTCGTTAAACTCTTCCTCAGTTTCTGAAGGAAAACCTGTAATAAAAGAGCTTCTAAGAGTTATGCCATCAACCCTATCTTTCAGTCTTTCAATAATTTTTAAAACATCATTTTTACCATAATCACGATTCATGAGCTTTAATATTCTGTCATTAATATGCTGGAGAGGTATGTCAAGGTATTTTACTATCCTATCATCGGAGCAAATAAGGCTTATGAGCTCATTCTCAATCCTTGAAGGAAAAAGGTAAAGAAGTCTTAGCCAGAAATCTTTTCTGATTTTTAGAATATCCTTTACAAGCTCAGCAAGAGAAGGTTTACCATAAATATCTATACCATAGGATGTAATATCCTGCGCTATAAGGTTAATCTCTTTGTAACCTGCTTCAAGTCTTTGCTCAACCTCCCTCACTATAATCTCTTTAGGAAAACTTTTTATAGAACCTCTGATTAAGGGGATTGCACAATAGGAACAGTAGTTTCTGCAGCCTTCAGCAATTTTTACATAGCTGTAGCTCGGCGGAGTAAATAATATCTTTTTTTCAGATTCCTTTTCAGATCTTTTATTAATCGGACAAAGATCGGAAATCCTTTCAGCCAGCTCCTCATAGGGCATGATGCTGAAAAATGCCGAGACTTCAGGCATCTCTTTTTTAAGCTCCTCCATATATCTTTTAACCAGGCAGCCGTAAACTATTAGTTTAGAATTTTTAGGTTTATCTTTTACAACCGATAGAATTGTATCAATAGACTCTTCTTTGGCGGAGTTTATAAATCCGCAAGTATTGATAATAACAAGCCCAGCCTTTTTAAGATTATCGGTCAGATAATATCCCCTTTTTTCCAGCTCTGCCGTTATTTTTTCGGAATCCACCAGATTTTTCGCACAGCCAAGACTAATCAGATAGAAATACATTCGCTATCCTGATTAGCTACTGGGCTCTAAGCTGTGCTGGCGGTTCAATTATCCTGACCCCAGCAGGTGGTATAAACTCAAAAATCGAATCTGGTATTGAAAAAGCCTGATCTTTACTATAGGCATTAATATTGTAAAAGCTTATCTTGTTTAGATTTCCAAACCTGTCGTGAATGGTTGTCTGAATAATATGATAAAGGTTCTGCCCATTATAAACCACTGGTCTTGCTGTAGCAAAAATTTTCGTCCATGCCTGTTGCTGAGTACGTGGGATGAACTCAAGGAGCACATTTTTCTCTGTATCAAAAACAGGCGGAACAAAGTTTACAATAAAGTCTTTCTTAATATTTCCAAGCCCTGACAAAAAATTTTGAGGCGTTTCTGACATAAATGCCTGATTGGTTCTGTTTTTAATGACCTGATTGTTTTCTGGAAAATACATCCAGAGAGTAAGTCCATCAGTGATAATCTTCTGCCTTGTGGGCTCTTCATAAATCCATGCCATCTTGCCAGGTTTTTTAAAATATACCTTACCTCTTGATGTCTGAACTTTATTAACACTTTTTATAGTTGCCTCCTGGATAAAAATGGCATCTATTGCAAAAGCTGTATCATAAAACTTCTGTATCCCCTCCACAACAGAGTTGATGGATATCTTTTCCTGAGCCTTCTGTGCATACAAATTATTAATTAAAGTTAGACAGAATACAAACACAAAAATTAATCTTTTCATCTTAAGCTCCTTTCATATTTTTTAAATTAGTACTTCTCTCCCTTTAGAACCATCAGGAGGACTTACGATCCCTTCCTTCTCCATTCTTTCTATCATCCTTGCAGCCCTGTTATAACCTATTCTCATCTTTCTCTGAAGATGAGAGATAGAAGCCTGCCTTGTTTCCTTCACTATTTTGACTGCCTCAGCATATTTTTCATCATCAAATGGCTCGTCCCCTTCTAAAAATTCTTCTGATTCATCAATTATTTCTATAAATTCTGGCTTGGACTGGAATTTCCAGAAATTAACGGTTTCAATTATCTCCTGCTCGGTAACCAGAGCCCCATGAAGCCTCATTAGCTGGCTTGTCCCCGGCTTTAAAAACAGCATATCCCCCTGCCCGAGCAGACTCTCTGCCCCATTTACATCAAGAATTGTTCTCGAATCCACTTTGCTTGCCACCTTAAAGGCTATTCTTGCCGGAAAGTTAGCCTTAATAAGACCTGTAATAACGTCCACTGACGGTCTCTGGGTAGCCACAATAAGATGAATCCCAGCCGCCCTTGCTTTCTGAGCAAGCCTTGTTATGTAGTTTTCCACCTCTTTAGCTGATACCATCATAAGATCTGCCAGTTCATCTATAATAATTATAATGTATGGCAACTTTTTTTTCTCCTCTTCTGCTTCAGAAAAGAGAGTTTTTTTATTTTTTCCTTCCACCTTCTCATTATACTGCTCTATATTTCTAACAGAGCTGTTTGCCATAAGCTCGTACCTTAAATCCATCTCTCTTATAGCCCATTTTAAAACCTTTGATGCCTCATCGGGACTTGTAACCACAGGATAGGCTAAATGAGGAATATTCTGATAAAGGGATAGCTCGAGCATCTTCGGATCTATCATAATAAATTTTGCCTCATCAGGTTTGAGTTTAAAAAGAATGCTTAAAATCATGGCGTTTATACACACGCTTTTCCCTGATCCGGTTGACCCGGCAATGAGCAGATGGGGCATCTTAACCAGATCGGCAACAAAAGGCACTCCTGTGGTATCCTTTCCAATGCAAAGTGGAATTCTCATATATTTATTAGAAAACTCCTCGGAACTAATAATCTCCCTTATATAGACTGTTGCCATCTTTTTATTGGAGATCTCTATTCCTATGGAAGATTTTCCAGGAATGGGGGCAATAATTCTTAAAGATATGGCTTTTAGAGCCATGGAAAGCTCATTTTCGAGAGAAACAATCTTGCTAATCTTGGTGCCTGGGTCAGGTACAAACTCATACATGGTAATGAGCGGTCCTGGATGTACCTCCGTAACTCTCCCCTTTATATCAAAATATTTCAGACAGTTTTCAATAAGACCTATGTTATCCTTAATCTCTGTCTCTGTGGGACCGAAATATTTTTCTTTATTGATATTAAGTAAATA
>JBEQAF010000009.1:0-8245 GCA_041640455.1 bacterium | reverse complement strand
TCCTCTTCCTCATCTACTTTTTCATCTTTTTTATCTTCCACATTTTTAATAGGTCTGGTCAGTTTGGGTGGGCGTACCTCAGGTTTTTCGGCTCTTTCTTTCATAAACTTAATGTTAATCAGAGTTTTTATAACAGTTATAAGCCAGACAAATATTTTTTTAAAAATATTCTTTTCCAGCGCAAGAATGGTAAATACCATAAAAAATATAAGTAAGGTAAATATCCCACCAGATAGGTTAAGATATCTGGTTATATAGGTAGATATTAGATATCCAGAAAAGCCGCCAGCAGAAATCCTTATCCCCATTACAGATACCTCTGAAAATAAAGCTGAAAGCACTCCAGACAGGGACAGAAGAGATATTACAAAAAAAACTATTCTTGAAAAATTAAGACTGAACTCCTTTAAAAATCTTGAATAGAAAAGTATTGCGGTCAGGTAAAGGGGTATAAATAACGCCCCATAGCCTAAAAATTGTATCAAAAAACCTGCCGTATAAGAACCCAGCTTCCCAAAAAAGTTATTAACCTTATAGGCAGGAAAAGCAGGTTTAGAAAAAAAAGAAGGATCATTGGGAGAAAAGGTAAAAATAATCAGGAAGAGAAAGACCGTTAAAGCTATTAGTATAATTAGCCATATCTCTCTTTTTATGGATTTAACCTGATTTTCTGATGTCTTTTTGCTTTCTAAATTTTCCATAAATGATAAATTATTAAGAAAGCTACAAAAATCCTGTAGTAGGCAAAATAGCTAAATTTAAACCTTTTTAAAAATTTTACAAGAAAAACCAGTGCCAGTAAACCAAAAACAAGGGAGCTTAAAATCCCCACAAGCAATACACTGCCCATTATAATCTCAGTATTTGAGGTAAGAGCCTTTTTCAGCTCGTACAAAAATGCAGCTGATATAACCGGTATTCCCATAAGAAATGATACATTGACAGCATCTTCTTTTTTTATACTCAGAAGATAGGCTGTAGCTATTGTAACGCCTGACCTGCTGGTTCCGGGGATAAGGGCTATGCTCTGCATAATGCCAAGATATATAAAATGCTTGATATCTAAATCTTTCAAACCTAACTCTTCTTTATGAAGCCTCTCAGAAAAGATCATATAAATGCTAAAAATTATCATATTAACAGCTATCAACGTTACACCTCTCAGGTAGCTGTCCTTAATGGGTTCAATAAGGAATCCTGCAACAAATGTGGGAATCGTGGAAACTATAATGTATAAAATAAGCCTTTTTTTATTCATAAGCTCTAAAATGCTTTTCCAGAAATAGATCAGAATAGATAGCAAGGAGCCTCCATGAAGTATAGCGTCAAACATGGTGGAGCTCAGGACCTGCTCATTAAATTTAAAAAAATAAGGTGCAAGAACAAGATGGGCAGAACTGCTTATAGGTAAAAACTCAGTTATCCCCTGAATCGCACCCAGTAGAATGGCTTCAAGATACATCATTCACCCCCAAATTGACTATAACCAATGGTTTTTTACCTGTTTTTCTTTTAAAAAATGATCTAATATCTCTTTCGAGAAATCCTTCTGATAGATCTTGATTATTAGATTTAATTTTGAGAATATGCTTTTTAAGTTCTTCCCAGATGGGATCCGCCAGATCTATAAGCCCGTATTGATCAAAAGAGATACTGGAGCCCATTTTTATAATGGCAACACCATTTTCTGCAAGCCTTTTTCTTTCTCTTATGGTCTCAAGAGAGATAAATCTCTGACTATCATCATCTATATAAAGCTTTTTAATCTCATGCTTTCTGGTAACAAATCTGTCTTCTGATTTGAAAATGTATTCCTCTCCGAGAGGCGGCATAAGAATGCTGGAATCGGTAAGCTCTCTCGAATGTATAAATTTTCTTGCCATGCTGATCTGTCTGTATTCGCCGTGCATGGGTACAATATACTGGGGTTTAAAATGAGTAAATATCTGAGATAGCTCCTTAATAGATGCATGACCCGAGCTATGTATATTATCTGTTTTAGCGTAATAGACCGTTGCCCCTTTCTCTGAAAGCCTGTTTATCATATCGTAAATATATATCTCGTTTCTCGGAATAATGCCTGAGCTTATAATTATCGTATCCTTTTCCTTGATTTTAAAACCCCTGAAACTCCCCATGGAGATAAAATTAAGCGCCGAGTATCTTTCACCCTGTGTGCCTGTGGTAAGCAGAACTATCTTATCTCTCTCATAACGGTTTATTCTGTCAAAATCTTCCACTGGAAAGTTATCAAAGATTTTAAGATTTTTTCCAATTTTGATAGTATTCTCAAGGTTTTTTCCCACTGCAAATATCTTTTTCTTATATTTCTTCGAAAGAGCTATCACCTTTTTAATTCTTTCAAGATTGGTCGAGAATGTGGAAACTATTATGGCTCCTTCATTTTTTTCAAACAATCTTTCAATGTTTCTATTGACCTCAGCCTCATCCTTGTTCTCATTAATCTCACTATTAGTGGCATCAAAGAAAAGAATGAAAGGTTTAGCAGGTAGTCCTGAAAGCCCATAAATCTCCTTAAAATCAGAAGTAAAAACCACATCTCCAAAGTCTGTAGTAAAATAAATCCCATAGCTATCCGGTATGCTGTGTCTGGTTTTAAAAAAACCTATCTCACAGCCCATAAGGTTAAACTTCTGCCTTGCTGACCTTATAATAACAGTATTTTTCAAAGGTTTTTTTCCCATCTCCTCAAGCTTGGAATTAATAAGCTCAATGGTTAAAGGAGATGCAACCACAGGAATATTAAAAAAATCACTAAAGTAAGGAAAGGCACCAATATGATCGTCATGTCCATGAGTAAATATTATTGCCTCTATATCCTTAAAAATTTCTCTCATGGATCTAATATCAGGAAGTATAGTAGATGTAGAGGGAAGAAGCGGCGACGGCATGGCTATCCCAAGATCTACCAGAAATTTAACACCGTTAACATTAAATATGTAGGTGTTAAAACCTGTTTCTCCTATACCGCCGATTGATAAGAAAGAAAAAAATGGCGAGGTCACTGTGGTATTTTTGTCAAAAGCTCTGATATCTTTTTATCGCAAAGGGCAACCACTTCACCGTATGGTAGATAAAAACTTTTTGTGGCATAAATAGCGCTTCGTAAAGTCTCGTAGGTATTAAGTGCCCATTTGTAGTTATTTTCCCTTTCAAACTTATCTGCTATATAAAGCATCCTTTCGATAGCTGTTTTTATGTAAGGGCTAAAGGGGGTATACATATGCAGGGTAGTATCGTAATAGGTAATAGCATCTTTAAGGTTATTCTCAGCAAAGGCTTTTTCAGCCTTTTTAAACTCTCCCAACTGATATACAAATACTCTAATAAAAACAACCAGTAACAAAACAAAGATAACTACAAGAACCTTGATTGCCTTCTTTACCATACTGGATCCTTGAAAAAATTGGGCAGAACAGTTAAAAGAATACCCAGCAGCGTAACAATAAGACCAACTGGCATTAAAGCCGATAAAAGGTTTGATATCATTCTATTTTTATTGTAAACAAACGCACCGTAAAAACCCGCAACTATCATAATTATACCCAAAACAATAAGCAGAACGTAACCGTAAGCCATAGCTTTTATATATTAGAACAATTCATAGCAAAAACCAACAAAAAACGGTTTAAAAGAAAAAAACTTATGTGTATAATACCTAAAAAGTTTAATATAGCCTAAGGAGAGCCATCTTATGAGAAACTTTTATCTGTCCGATTCAGATCTACCCAAAGTCTGGTATAACCTGCTTGCAGACCTGCCAGAACCGCTGGAGCCCTATCTGGATCCCCAAACCAAACAGCCTGTTACGCCAGATAAGCTCACCCCCATATTTCCCATGGGTCTTATAGAACAGGAAGTGTCAAATAAAAAATGGATAGAGATACCAGAAGAGGTACTTGATATATATAGGCTGTGGAGACCTACACCTTTGAGAAGAGCAGCACGACTGGAAGAATATCTCGGAACCCCTGCAAAAATATTTTTTAAAGATGAAAGCGTATCTCCTCCTGGCAGTCACAAACCAAATACAGCCATACCACAAGCATATTATAACAAAAAAGAAGGCATAAAAAGATTGGCTACAGAAACAGGAGCCGGTCAGTGGGGATCATCTCTTTCTTTTGCCTGTAACCTTTTTGGTCTTGAATGTACCGTTTATATGGTCAAGGTGAGCTACAATCAGAAACCTTACAGAAGAATATTAATGGAGACATGGGGAGGGAAGGTAATTCCAAGCCCCAGCAATCTGACAAATTCCGGCAGAGAAGTGCTGAAAAAGGATCCAGAAAATCCCGGCAGTCTTGGCATAGCCATAAGTGAGGCTGTTGAAGATGCCGCAACCCATAATGATACCCATTATGCGCTTGGTAGCGTTTTAAATCATGTGCTGCTTCATCAGACCGTAATAGGTCTTGAAGCAAAGAAACAGATGGAAGACTTAGGCATATATCCTGATGTTGTTATTGGTTGTGTTGGTGGAGGAAGTAATTTTGGTGGCATAGTATTTCCGTTCATAAAAGATTATTTTGAAGGATCCAAAAAAGGAACCCGTTTTGTAGCTGTAGAACCAGCCTCCTGCCCCACATTAACCAAAGGAAGATTTGATTATGATTTTGGAGATGTAGCAGGTTTGACGCCGCTAATTAAAATGTATACACTGGGTCATGATTTTATTCCGCCATCAATACATGCAGGCGGATTAAGATATCACGGCGATTCGCCCATAGTCTCCTATCTTGCTCACAAAAAATATATTGAGGCAGTTGCCTATGAGCAGACAAGGGTCTTTGAAGCTGCATTAATATTTTCAAGGACAGAGGGGATTATACCTGCTCCTGAGTCATCCCACGCCATTAAAGCCGCCATTGATGAAGCCCTTAAGGCTAAAGAGGAGAATAGAGAAAAGATTATTCTCTTCAACCTGAGCGGACATGGCTATTTTGATCTGACTGCTTATGACGCCTATTTCAGGGGGCAGTTAAAAGATTAAAAGTCCTTTGTCAAAAACATAGTTCTTTTTAGTTCCTTATTGAAAGGTAAGAGAATGGTTAAATATTATTTTGGGGGAATTTTTGTTTTAATTATGATACTTTCGGGCGTCTACGGCTATTTAAGGACAAAGACCGTAAACGATTATATAATAGGCAATAGAAATATAGGTCCATGGCTTTCAGCCTTTGCATACGGCACCACCTATTTTTCCGCTGTTTTATTTATAGGTTATGCAGGAAAGGTGGGTTACAACTTTGGACTGCCAACCCTCTGGATTGCCATTGGTAACACCTTTATAGGTAGCTATCTTGCATGGAAGATACTTGCAAAAAAAACACGGGAGATGACCGCTCAGCTAAACGTTAGAACCATGCCTGAATTTCTTGCTGCCCGCTACAATCTACCTTTTTACAAATATCTTTCTGCGGTAATTATCTTTGTTTTTCTGGTGCCCTACTCTGCTTCTGTTTATATGGGTTTAAGCTATTTTTTTGAAGCTGTTTTTAACATCCCTTATATGTATGCTCTTATAATCATGGCGGCACTAACTGCTGTATATCTGCTACTCGGCGGATATCATGCTGTTGCCATGTCCGATTTTGTTCAGGGTATGGTAATGATTCTGGGTGTTTTGTTCATGCTTTATTATCTGATAAACAGCCCAAATGTGGGGAGCATCCCATTAATGATTGAAAAGCTCGGCAATATAAAAGAAGATTATGTATCGTTCTGGGGCGGTAATGGATTCAACTCTCTTATCTTTCTAACCCTGCTAACAAGTCTTGGCACATGGGGGCTACCTCAGATGGTTCAGAAATTTTATGCCATTAAGGATGAAAGCTCCATAAAACCAGCCACCTATGTATCCACAGTCTTTGCATTAATAATAGCAGGGGGGGCATATCTTACCGGGGCAATGTCTCCTCTTTTTTTCAAAAGTATTCCTATAGACAGCACCTCTTTGAAGCCCAATCCCGATATGATTATACCTCAGATGATATCCAGCCATCTGCCAGACTGGGTTGCAGCTTTAATATTACTACTTGTATTATCCGCATCTATGTCCACTCTGTCTTCACTGGTTCTGGTATCAAGCTCTGCTATCTGCGTTGATCTTCTTAGCAATCTTAATTTTTTCAAAAAGGAAAAAAGCAATATCTTCCTCTTAAGACTACTTTCTTTTATTTTTATAGCCCTTTCAGTATTTATTGCCATTAAAAAGCCAGCGATCATTCTTTCACTTATGGCTCTCTCATGGGGTGCCGTTTCGGGTAGTTTCTTAGCCCCATACATATACGGGTTATACAGTAAAAAGGTTAACTCTCATGGAGCACTGGCAGGCACTGTTACAGGGCTTTTTATCTCCATATTTTTTTCCTTTTATTTTAACTTTGACCCTTCCAAACTGCCATTAATAGGAGTGCTTGCCATGACAGTCCCTTTAATTATCGTACCAATAGTGAGCAGGCTAAGTTTAAATAAAGTTTATTAACCTCTTTTTTTCTGATAAAATCAATCGATGGACAGGAAACAAAGGGCTTCACTTTTTGCCATATCTTCTGTTTTCGTTCTTTCAATAATAAAATTTAGCATCGGACTATACTCAAACTCAGTGGCTGTCATATCTTCTGCCCTTGATAATTTTCAAGATATCTTTATGAGCAGCGTTAACTATTTTGCGATCAGAAAAGCTGCCATGCCGCCTGATAAAAATCATAAATTTGGACATGGCAAATTTGAAGATCTTTCCAGTTTTTTTGTATCTCTGGTTATTCTTCTCACTGGCATCTTTGTAATATATAAAGCTCTGGTTCAGTTTTTAAAAAAAGAGCCTTTAAAATCCCCATCAGTTGCCATAGCGATTATGGTGCTGTCATTTTTCTGGAGTTTTATAATTGCCTATTATCTTAAAAGAGTTGGTGAGAAAACAGATTCTCCCGCATTAAAAAGCGACTCAATACATTATCTTACTGACGTATACTCAAACGGTGGTGCCATTGTGGCTATAATACTGTCTTCCTATTTAGGTTATCATATATTTGACCCGCTGATCGGCATAATAATAGGTTTAATAATCCTGTTTTCCTCCATATCCATATTTAAAGAGGGTATAGTCTCATTGACGGACATGGAGATTAAAGATGAACTTAAACAGGAGATTGACAAAATTATAACTGACATGCCCTATCCCTATGCAGGCTACCACAGATTAAGAACAAGAACCTCCGGTGGAAAAAAACATATAGACTTTCATCTGCTCACCTGCAGAAGGTCTTCCATAGAAGAAGCCCACAATCTGTCTGATAGGATAGAAGAAGAGATTGAAAGTAAAATAAAAAATACCGACATAGTCATTCATCTTGAGCCATGTCCTTATACTTGTGAGCTTACAGTTGAGACCTGCAGAGTCAGAAAGATGGGGATTGTAAAATGGTAGATATGGAGATGTTAATGAGCCTGGCTATTAGAGAGGCTAAGAAAGCCTTTTTAGAACAGGAAGTGCCGGTCGGTGCCGTTGCAGTTTATGAGAATAAGATTATTGCAAAAGCAAGAAACAGTGTGATAAAAAAGAAAAACCCTTTAGCCCATGCAGAGATGGAGCTTATAGCCAGGCTGGGAAAAAAATTAAATAATTTTAGGTACCCCGGTGTTACCATATTTACAACTGTAGAGCCCTGTCCCATGTGCATATCTGCCCTTTTACATGCAAGAATAGATGCTTTATATTACGGCACAGAAAGCCCCAAATGGGGGTTTGCCACCAGACACCAAATGGATCTTAGCCCTTTTAATCACAGGATTAATATTCATTCTGGCATACTTAAGGAAGAATGTGCTAAAATCTTAAGGGAATTTTTTAAAAAACTGAGAGCTTAGGAGGGGTACCGAAGTGGCCATAACGGGCCCGACTCGAAATCGGGTTGTCCTAAAGGACACGTGGGTTCGAATCCCACCCCCTCCGTTAATTTAAAAAAAATGTCTGATTTTTGCTCAATGAGGTTGGCACTCGGTAAAGACATATTCACCAGTCTGAAAAGGTTTAAGTGATATGTTAAATATTTCAGCAGATTTAAGCAAGTTCTCAATGAGGAAGACAGAGAATTTCAGTAAAGAGGCATTGATAGAGGATTTAGAAGCCGTAAGTTTTTTATAAGGTATTAATCCTTATTTTGATTTGACCTCTTACATTATGAGCTCTAAGCCATAGAACGCTAAACATAAGGGATAT
>JBEQAF010000008.1:4219-38926 GCA_041640455.1 bacterium | reverse complement strand
TAACAGCCATTGAAAGGATAAGATTTACCACCTCTCACCCCAAAGACCTTACTGAAAAACTGATCGAATCCTTTAGACAGGTGAAAAAGCTTATGCCCCATATACATCTTCCCCTTCAGTCTGGCTCGGACAGAATACTTAAGCTGATGAATAGAAAATATGATATAAAAACCTATCTTCATCTAATTGAGAAACTAAGAAATATCAAACCAGGCATGGCAATCACTACGGATATAATTGTAGGGTTCCCTGATGAGAGGGATGAGGATTTTGAAGAAACTTTAAAGATAGTTAAAGAGGTCAGGTTTGATGGTGCCTTTTCCTTCAAATATTCAAAAAGACCTATGACAAAGGCGGCAGAAATGGAGAATCAGGTTCCCGAAGAAATTAAGCAGAGAAGGCTTGAAATACTTCAGGAGCTTTTAAAAGAGATAATATTTGAGAAAAATAAAGAGCAGGAAGGTAAGGTAATGCCTGTTCTTGTAGAAAGGGTTAGCAAAAGAGAAAAATCAGAGCTTATGGGGCGTACTCCCTGTTTTAGAATTGTTAATTTTTCTGCTCCCGAAATTGTTAAGGCTGGAGATACTGTTAATGTTAAAATAATAAAGGGTTATAAAAATTCCCTTAAAGGAGAATATGTCATTGGCTAAGGTTCAGGTGGATATAATAAGCATAATTTATGATAGGGTTAACAATTCGCCAGTAGTTCTGCTCAAAGAGAAGGATGGGGGGAGGATTTTGCCCATCTGGATAGGTTTTTTTGAGGCTCAAGCCATATACATGGCTCTGAAGGGAGTGATGCTTGAAAGGCCACTTACCCATGATCTCTGCTCCGATACTATCTGCTATCTTGGTGGAAAGCTGAAAGAGGTTTATATTTACAAACTACATGAAGGTACCTATTACGCCTATCTGATAGTAGATCAGAATGGCAAAATAATAAATATTGACGCAAGACCGAGCGATTCGCTTGCAATCGGGCTCAGACAGTCAGCGCCTGTTTACGTGGAAGAGACAATTATGAAAAACAATCATCTTACAGATACCCTTTCCAGTTCATCAAAGGATCTGGAAGATCTGCTGGAAAAACTGCCTGATGATGCTTTTGGCAAATATAATATGTAAAAAATATAAACGAACCTTTGTCTATTCCCGGAGGCTGTTTGGATAGAAACAGACTGGTGTTTGAGAAAAGAGATCTGCTTTTATTTCAGAATGTTGAGCTGGTTGAGCTCATAGGCATATATAAAAAGATTATTGGTCTGACAGCAGAATGGGACTCCACCAAGATAAAAGAGCAGTTTATTGAGGAGATAATAACAGCTACCTTTGCAAGGGGATGTGTCATATACCTCTATGATGAAAAAACCGATCAGTTTGTCTGCGATAGCTACAGAGGAATGGTTGAGGCAGTCAATCTAAATGAAAATCTCAATAAAAAAGATGTGGACGAATCACCACCTGAATTTTATCTAAACTCAAAACAGATAAATATTCCGCTCAAACTTGAGGATCGAATTTACGGTCTGATAAAAATTGTTGAACCTGTAATAGATGAGGGCTTTTCAGAAAAGGAGTTCAATAAAGCCTTTTGCATATCCGAGTTTTTCCCGCTCATTCTTGAAAATGCCAAAAAAATTGAGCTTCTTCAGAGATATACCATAAAAGACGAGAAGATTAATGCCTATTTCTGGGATCTGTTTAAGGATTTTATCAAAAAGGAGATTTATAAATCTCTTAGATACGATAGAAAGTTATCCATCATTGGCATTGAACTGGAAAACCTTGAAGAGCTAAAAAAAAGGCATAAAGAACAGGATATCAGGGAACATATTAATGAGATCACCTCTATTATTCAGGGGCTTATCAGAGATTCTGACTGGTTTGTTGAAAGGCAAGAGAACTCTTATCTTTTGTTCCTCACAGAGACAGATTATTTTGGCGCGCTGATGGCAATTAGAAGAATCCGACAGGCTCTGGTAGGAAAAGGTATTTTAAAAACCGCAAGATCAGTGGAAGAGATTGCCATAAACATAGCTGCGGTTGGACTTCCCATTCACGGGACTAATCTTGACGATCTCTTAAACTCCCTTAAGGAGAAGATGGAACAGAATAGAAAGAGTCTTTACTTCAAGCTGGATTTTAGTAAGGAAAGTTTTGAAAAGATAGTAGCAAATATTCTTGAATATAAAGAAAAAGAGAATACGCATTTTTTTTGCTGGTACAGGGAGCAGAATGAAGAGATATTTGGACAGATTCTAATGCTCATGCTTAATGATGTGAAGATTAATTCAAAAAGAAGAGGGATATTATATTCAAGTGTTAATCATATCGAAAGAGGCATGCTTCTAAATGACAAAAAAAATTTTATTAATGTGACAACAAAAATATATCTTTTCTGGCATGATAAAACAAATTTGCCTGATATACCTGGCATAGTTAATGTTAATGTTGAAAAAAAAATCTATGAACATATAAAGTTTCTCCTTTTTTTAAACGAGAATTTTGCATATGGTTTGTTGAAAATGGGCGATCAGACCTTTGAGACTTCAGATCATCTGCTGGTAGAGGGCTTAATCAACAAGCTTCAAGCTGAACACTACTTACAGTGGCAGTTATAATGGAAAAACTAAAGATACTGATAGCAGAAAGTGATGTTAATGTAATTGATAAAATAAGGGAGATTATAGACGAAAAAAGCACCCATCTTTTTGTCGCAACCGATGGTGTGCTGGCGCTTCAGACTGCCCTTCAGGAAAAACCCAGTCTGATAATTCTTTCCCTTGAGCTCCCGCTTATTGACGGTGTTAAATTAAGTCAGATAATCAGAACAAATCCCAAAACCGAGTCCATACCAATATTTTATCTCAATGAAAGCACCGTTCAGATAAGTCATTTTAGAAGGGGCTATGACTATTTTATAATCAAACCATTTAACAGAGATGAACTTAAAAAAATCCTTGATGACACCAGAAAAAAGCTTGTCAGTTCAGAGGTTCTCAAAAATAAGGATGAATTTTCAGGCACTCTGAAGCAGATGAGCCTCCCAGATATTTTACAGATGCTATCCCTTAATCAGAGGACAGGTAATCTGTATATAAAATCCGATGATGATAATGAGAAAATGGCAGTTATCTGTATAAAAGAGGGGAAAATTGTTAATGCAAAGCTAAAAGATGCACTTGGGGTAAAAGGGTTTTACAGAATATTAAATATTAAGGAAGGTTTTTTTAAATTTATACCAGCCGAACCTGAGCTACCTGCAGAAATAAATGAGAGCACAGACAGCCTGTTGATGGAGGGGCTAAGGCAGAATGATGAGCTGAACGAGCTAAAAAAGTCATTTCCTGAAGAAAAGTTTAAGATAATCCTTAACGTTAAGGTCTCCCAGATTCAGAAGGGGCTCAGACCCAAGACCCTTGAGGTACTTTCAGCCCTTGAGGTATTTACTGACCTTCAGGACATCCTTAATAATCTCAATCTTACAGACTATGAAATCATAAAAATAATTCTGGCGCTGAAGGATAAGGGGCTTGTAAAATTTGAGTTCATAAAAAAGGATGAGGCAGAGCAACCGAATCTGAATTTTTCTTCAGATCTACTACTTGATTTCAAAAAAGCCCTTTCAAAAAAATTTCCAGATATTAAAGCGCCTTACAATATACCCATTTTTCTATTTTTTACTGACAAGAGCTTAATAGAGGACTTTTTATCGGTTCTTCTAAGTTTAAACTTTACACCGAATAATGTAGATTTTCTGGAGTTAAAAAGAGGTAAAAAAAATATCGGATATCTGGGACATCTCAATATTATAGAAAGCTTATATCTGCACATGTTTTTTTCCTGCGATTATGAGATCAAAGAGCCCTTTTATAACTCCTTTCTTAGCATGCAGATTGGTGGAATTGTGCTTGATAACAGGACAAAACCTGCAAACTGTATAAAGTTTTATGGCAAAAAATGTTTGCCCTTAGCAAAAAACCAGATATCAAAAAACGGATTTACAAAGCTTCTGGAAACCCTTTTTCAGAACTTTATAAAGGAGGTTATGTGATAGATCTCCATACTCACAGCATATTCAGCGATGGGGAGCTCATCCCCTTTGAACTGGTAAGAAGAGCAGAAGATAAGGGCTATAAAGTGATTGCCATTAGCGATCATGTGGACTTTTCCAATATGGAGCTGGTTATAAAAAATCTGCTCAAAGCAATAAAAAAGATTAATCAAAGAGGCAGAATAACTGCTATAGCAGGTTGTGAGCTAACCCATATCCCTCCTCAGTTTTACAAAGAGGCAGTAAAAGAAGCAAGAAGACTGGGGGCTAAAATTGTGGTTGCCCATGGAGAGACACCTGTGGAGCCTGTAGAAGAGGGCACAAATAGAGCTGCCATTGATGCCTGTGTTGATATATTAGCCCACCCTGGATTAATCACTGAAGAAGAAGTAAAGCTTGCTGTAAAAAAGAATATCTTTTTAGAGATTACAGCAAGAGGAGGTCATAACATCACAAATGGGCATGTGGTTAAGCTCGGGCTCAAGCATAAAGCAGATTTTATAATAAATACCGATGCCCATGCTCCAAAAGATTTAATAGATGAAAGCTTCGCCTATATTGTTGGAAAGGGTGCTGGTCTGACTGAAGATCAGATAAACAGTCTTTATAAAAAGGTTTATAGTTGGGTAAAGAGTTTTTAACCCCCTTTAAGTATATAGAGGAGTTTGTAGAGAAATTTTTTAAAAGCCCATACATAGCAAACTGGCTTGGAATATCTGTTCCTCAGCTCTGGGATATCAGAGACTTTGCTCTTCAAAATCCTTTCAGGCTTAATCCAAAGTTTTTAAAAATACTTTTTCCTGAAAATCTACCCGATCTTTATGAAAAAGGTCTGGACGAGCTGATAAAAATTGCTGAGATCCCTGATTTAGTCCACCAATATCTGGTTCATTATGAAGGAATAAAAGATTTTTTCAGAAAAAATATTGAAGAACCAGTCATAGAGCTCCAATTTCAGCTTCCATTTATAAAAAATAGTAGATTTGACAGAAACACAAAAAAAGAGCTCTTAAACCATAGAAGATATAGATATCTCAACACATTCAGAAGAAATCTCACAGGAAAAATATTAATATCTGAAGAAAAAATTTCTGAAAAGAAACAGATAATTTATCAGATAAAAATGCCAGATCTGGTAGACTGGCAGAGAAAATTTAACATATTTATACTGCGCCCAGAAGGGCTGGATAGATACTGGGATATGAGCTTAGAAAAAATTTTTGTAGCTTTTAAATAAAATTCATAGAAATTGACAAGATCACTTTTCCTGATATACTTCATTATAAAATATTGTGGCGAGGTGATCTATGAAGCTTATAAAAATAACTGCATTTCTAATCTGTTTAGTCCCCCACTTAGTTTTAAGCCAACCAGTTTCTGACAGGATAAGCCCCCAGACTAAACAGTGCATAGGCTGTCATAAAACCATAACGCCTGGCATAGTAAATGACTGGGAGAAGAGCCTGCATGCAAAGGTAACACCTAATGAGGGCTTAAAAAAACCTGAGATAGAACGGCGTATCTCCGCTGAAAAGGTAGAAGAAAACCTTGCAAAATATGTAGTTGGATGTTTTGAATGTCATAGCCTCAATGCCGATAAACACAAAGATAATTTTAACCATTTTGGAAACAAGATCAATGTGGTGGTATCTCCTGAAGACTGCAAGGCATGCCATCCTGTGGAAGTGAAAGAATTTACTGGAAGCAAAAAATATCATGCCATAAAAAATCTTTTGGAAAACCCAGTCTACAAGACTTTAGCCCATACAATAACAGGGCTAAAAAGTTATGATAAAGGAGTTCTTTCTCAGAAGGATCCGTCAGAAAAGACATTACACGAAACCTGTCTGGGCTGTCATGGAACTGATGTTTACGTAAAGGGATTTAAAAAGATAAAATCCAGCATGGGTGGTCTTGAGATTACAATCCCTGATCTTGCCAACTGGCCAAACGAAGGAGTGGGCAGGAAAAATCCCGATGGAAGTTTTGGATCCTGCAGCTCCTGTCATCCGAGACATTCATTTTCCATAGAAATTGCAAGGATGCCCTACACATGTGGGCAGTGTCATCTTGAGCCTGATGTACCTGCCTACAATGTTTACAAAGAAAGTAAGCATGGTAACATTTTTTACTCTACCGGTCAGAATAGCTGGAACTTTAAATCTGTCCCCTGGAGACTTGGAGAAGATTTTACAGCTCCTACCTGCGCAACCTGTCATAATAGCCTTATTACAAGCCCCGATGGGAAAGTAATTGCAAAAAGAAGTCATGACTTTGGGAGCAGGCTGTGGGTTCGCATATTTGGTTTGATATACAGCCATCCTCAACCAAAATCAGGAGATACCACAATTATAAAAAATGCCGATGGGCTGCCTCTGCCAACCAGCTTTAATGGGGGAGCTGCTTCAAACTTTCTAATAGATCAGAAAGAGATGGATGAAAGAAAGCAGACTATGACAAAAGTCTGTGCGGGCTGCCATAATTCAGACTGGATAAAGGGGCATTTTGATAAGTTTGACAATACGGTCAGAGAGACCGATGAGATGACAAAGACGGCTACACTTTTACTTCTTGATGCCTGGGAGAAGAAGATTGCCGACAATAAAAACCCCTTTGATGAGACAATAGAGCGAAAATGGATTAAACAATGGCTATTCTATGGCAATACCATAAGATATGCTTCAGCAATGACTGGCGCACCTGACTATACAAGCTTTAAATACGGATGGTGGGAGCTAACCAACAACCTTCTTGAGATGAGGGATATGATTGAAAAGCGAAAATAAGATTACAGACATTGAAAGATTAAGAAATAGCTTATACTGCTTTAAAGATAGGAGTGAAGCAGGTAAAATTCTTGCTGATTTAATTCGAAAAAAAAGGCAGTTTGAAAGTCCAGAGATTGCCCTTGCTATTCCTGCTGGTGGGGTGCCTGTTGGTGTAGAGATTTCAAGGGAGCTTAAGCTCCCTTTTGATGTGCTCGTGGTGAGAAAAATTCAGCTGCCCCATAATACAGAAGCAGGCTTTGGTGCCATAGGACCAGACGAAGAGATCATCCTTAATCAAGACCTATTAAAAAAGTTAAAACTTTCTCCCTCTGAAATAGAAGCTCAGATAGAGAAAACAAAAAAAATCATCAGTCAAAGAGTAAGTCTTTTTAGAGGTGATAAACCCTTTCCTGATTTAAAAGATTTAACTGTAATTTTAGTTGATGATGGACTTGCCTCTGGCTACACCATGAGAGAATCCATCAAATATGTTAAAAGAAAAAAGGCAAAGGAGGTAATATTAGCAGTTCCAACTGCTCCTTTGGATACCATACTGTCCCTAATAGATGATGTAGATCAGATCTACTGCCCTAATATAAGAGAATACTATCCCTTTGCAGTTGCTGATGCTTACAAAAACTGGCAAGATCTAACCGATGATGATGTTATAGCTTTACTAAAAAGTCATAATTACTTACCTTGAAATATTAAAAATAGAGAAAAAATAAATTGCTAAAAAAAGTTATATGAAAGCAAAAACAGGCTTATTGAAAAAATAATAAAATTTGAAAAAATAAAAACATGTGATATATTTCAGTACAATGAGCCCCATGAAAAAAATATTCGTATTTGTTTCAGGGCAGACGCCTCAGATTATAACTGAGACCATTTATGCTTTAAATAATCAAACCCCACCCATTCATCCCAATGAAATAATTGTAATAACAACCTCCGAAGGTTCAAAAGTGGCTAAGCAGTTCTTAGAAGGTCAAGGAATTTTAAGAAAATTGTGTGAAGAATACAATATACCAGAATTTAAAATCCGATACGAAGTTCCTCATTATAAAGATGGGGTACCTGTTTATGATATAAGAACCAGCGAAGACAATGAGATAATGGCAAATCTTATTCATGAGTTGATAAAAAATCTATCAAAAGATCAAGATACAGAGCTTCATTGTTCCATAGCAGGTGGAAGAAAGACCATGAGCTTTTATTTGGGTGCTGCCCTTCAGTTATATGGAAGGCTACAGGATAAGTTATATCATGTGCTTGTTTCTCCTGAGTTCGAAACAAACAAAAACTTTTTTTATAAACCCAAACAGGACGTGGATATAAAAACGAATGATGGCAGAATAATAAATACAAGAGATGCAAAAATAGAAATAGCCGAACTCCCATTTATAAGACTGGGAGGCAAAGTAGATATAAAAGCAGAAAATTTTTTCCAGGCAGTTAAAGACAGTCAGAAGTTTATAGAAGAGAGTATTCTGGATAAAATAAAAATTAGACTGAAAAGCAATCTTGTAAAGATTGGAAAAACTGAATTCAAACTCCCCCCCACACTCCTTTCTATATATGCTCTTATTCTTGAAAGAAGAAAAAATTGTAAAAATAAAAACTGTAAAGGGTGTAAGAGCTGTTATTTGCCAAAACACCGATGGGATAAAGAACTGAAGGAAACATACAAAAAATATTTGGAAAAAACAGAGCATACTAAATTAAAAGATATAGATGGTATGGCTAAAAACTTAAGAGATACCACATTAGCCTCAAAAATTGCAAAAATAAACGAAAAGCTTAGACTAAATATCGGGGATGATTTACGTTATTTCAGCTACAGAATCCATTCTGAAACAAGATATGGTGAGACAAGATATTATTTAAATTTGAGTAAAGACAAAATTGATATTAGCGAATAAAAACGTTTTCGGAAACGTTTCTTATGTTGGAAAAAATAAAAATTTAGTGTTAGATATTCAACAGGAAAAACTGGAGGGAGAAGATGACAGATACATTATTATTAAAGATTGCATTTTCATCCTATCTCCATGATATTGGCAAATTTGCCGAAAGGGCAGAAATGGAGATACCTGAGGATTATCAGCAAAAATATGGTTATTTACAGCCTTACTATAAAGGTTTTTTATCTCATAAACATGCACTATATACAGCAGCTTTTTTTGATAAGTTTAAAGATTGTTTGCCAGATGAATTTAATAGAGCTAAATGGGGAGAAGGGGATTCTTTTTTTAATTTATCTGCCGGTCATCATAATCCTGATCCTGACAAACCATTGCAATGGATTGTTGCAATAGCAGATAGAATAAGCAGCGGTTTTGATAGATCTGAATTTGAAGATAAAAGCAAGGAAATATCCATAAAGGAGTATATAAAGACGCGACTACTGCCTATTTTTGAGGGTATCAGCCTGGAAGAAAAAGAAATAAAAAAATCCATCGAAGAATATAGCCACCGATACCCTTTAAAGGAACTGTCTCCCTTAAATATATTCCCTGTTAAATACAGCGATATTGACAAAGAGAGTTCCAAAAATGAATATAGTGAGCTGTTTAAGAGCTTTTGTGAGGCTTTAAAGCAGTTGAAACACATAAATAAAATTGAACTCTGGTTTGAACATTTTGATAGTTTGTTTATGATCTACGCATCCCACATACCTGCTGCTACGGTTGGCTCTGTTGTGCCAGATGTGTCTTTATATGATCATTGCAAGACCACCTCTGCTATAGCATCGGCGCTCTATAAATATCATCAAGAAACAAACTCTTTAGGTGACATAAATGCTATTAAAGATTATGAAGTAGAGAAGTTTTTGATCATCACAGGAGATTTTTATGGCATTCAAGACTTTATATTTACCGAGGGAGGTCTTACCCAGAAGGCAGCGGCAAAACTTTTGAGAGGAAGATCTTTCTATATTTCCATACTAACTGAACTGGCTGCTCATATGGTCTGCAAGCAGCTTGAGCTCACTTTTCTATCTGTTGTTTTAAATGCGGCAGGAAAATTTACCATTTTAGCCCAAAACACTGAAAATGCAAAAAAAACAGTGAAAGAGCTTGACGGTGAGATTAATGACTGGCTAATAAAGCATTTTTATGGTCAGGCTTCTATGGGGTTATCGTTTACAGAGGCATCTTGCAGTGATTTTGTAAAAGGCAGATTCATGGAGCTATGGGAGAAGGTTTCAAAAAAATCCGATGAAAGGAAGTTTAAAAAAATAAATTTATTAAAATATGGAGGCTCTGTAAAAGATTACCTTGACTCTTTTGACAGGGAATCTGGAGTGTGCCCCTTTTGCAATAGAAGACCCGCTGAAAAAGGTGTAAATATAAAGCAAGATAATTCTTGTAGCATCTGTAGAGATCACATATTTATTGGGGAAAATCTTGTGAAAAAAAATCAGTTAGTAATAACTGAAGGAGAAACGGACTACAATAAAGCTAATCGATTGTATGAGCCTATATATGGAAGCTATCAGCTTTCATTTGCAGAAAAATCAGAAGATCTAAACTTAAAGTTAGATAAGGTTGTTAAGTGGTGGGACATAAGTATAATAGGCTTAGAATCCATTGAGAAAACAGTAACTTCCAAGTTTATCAATGGCTATGTCCCGAAATATGATGACAGTGATGAGTCAAATGATTCTGAAGTAAAGAAAAATACGCCTAAAACATTTGCTGATATTGCTCTTGAAGCGCTTAATTTTGATAATAAGGGAGTGGATGCGCTGGGCATATTAAAAGCCGATGTGGACAATCTTGGGTTGTTATTTAGCTGTGGTTTTAGGAAGGAAATGTTCACCATATCAAGAATTGCCACCTTTAGCAGGCAGCTTAATAACTTTTTCTGCCTCTTTATTCCTTATAAACTGAGTACGGAAGAAAAATTTAAAAATATATATACGGTCTTTGCTGGGGGTGATGACCTTTTCCTAATAGGACCATGGAATAGGATTATTGATTTTGCATCATTTCTTAACACTACTTTTAAAAAATATGTTTGTTACAACAGATATATTACGATCTCTGCAGGTATAGCTATTCACAAAGACTGTACGCCAGTTCTTACCTTTGCTAAAACTGCAGAAGATGCCTTGCTGGCATCTAAAGCAAACAAAAGAGATAGTATAACAATCTTTGGGACAACCACAAAATGGTCCAGTTTTGTAGATCTTGAGGACATAAAAAAAATTATTCAGAACTGGCTCGAGAGGGAAAAGATTAACTCCTCTATGATCTTTAGATTTAATGAGTTTATTGAGATGAGAAGGCAGGAAGAGGAGGTCAGGGCAAGGGCATATATTAGCATTGAAGACCTCGAATGCCTTAAATGGCGTTCAATGTTTAAATATACAGTAGTTAGAAACATTGGCAAGGATCTGAAAGCAGAAGAAAGAGCCAAGCTATTGGAAGAGGTGATGGGCGCATCAGAGTGGTTTGAAAAATATGGATTAGCACTAAGAATCCCCCTCTGGCAGATAATTTATAAAAATAGAAAAAGGAGGCAAACAAAATGAATGTACAGTTTAAAGTAAACGGAAAGCTTGATCCTGACTTATTCTCCTCAAAAGCTGAAAATATTGCAATAGAGATCTTTAAAGGATTGGACAGAAGCAGGGGTAAACTGAACAAAATTACGCAGATCCGCAAATTTTATGATGAGGTTATAAGATTTGATGCCATCTTAAAAAGTTTGCCTGCTGAAAAACAGGAAGAAGAGTTTGAAAAGATTTTGCCCTATTTAAAAATGCTCAACGCGAAGGTTACCTATGCTATGGGAAGGGAGTTGGTAACAAAAGAGTTTAAAGACTTTATATATCAGTCACTAAATCAGATTAAGACTTTAGAAGATTTTTACATCTTTGCTACATTATTTGAGGCTTTTATGGGATTTTACAAGTACTATACCAATGAATGGGAAAAAAATAAAAATAGCCAGAATTAAGGAGGTAAAAGAAGATGAATCTTAAGCTAATAGAGATTAAGAGACTTGAAGGTACAATAGTTTTAAAAAGTGGTTTACATATAGGCTCAGGTAATATGGAAATGCATATAGGTGGTACTGACAATCCAGTTATAAAACATCCCCATACGTTAGAGCCTTATATACCTGGGTCATCTCTGAAAGGTAAAGTACGCTCACTTCTTGAGATGCAAAGTGGTCTTATCCCTTATGCTGCAAAGGAAGGCGGGCTCGTTACTCGCAAGATTTTAAAAGCAGTTCCAGATGACAATTATGATCTCAAAGAAAATGTTATTAAAATATTGAAAATTTTTGGAGCCAGTGCTGCAGAAAGTGAAGAAAATCAGGAGCTTGGTCCAACCAGAGTATATTTTGCAGACTGCTATCTTGAGGATGCCTGGAAGAGAGAGGCTCAGTCAAAGCGCTGGCAGCTAACAGAGATTAACTCAGAAAACACTATTAACAGGATAACAGGCACAGCAGAGCATCCTCGTTTTATGGAGAGAGTACCTGAAGGAACAAGATTTAGCTTTAGCCTCACATTTAAAATTTTAGAGCCAGAAGATAAGGATCTGTTTGAATATCTACTTAAGGGCTTAAAGCTTCTTGAATACGATGCCCTGGGAGGTTGTGGCAGTAGAGGCTATGGCAGGATAAAATTTGAAAATTTGAAACTAAATAATCAACCACTTGACTTTGATAAAATTATTCCATTTTAGCAGGGTGCTTTTTTATGAAAACATATGAAATAAAAATCAAACCACTCTCAGGTTTTGGGACACCTTTAAAGGGAGATACTTTATTCGGTCAGATCTGCTGGCAGGCAGCCTATGATGAAAAATTATTTGGCGCCTCGATTTCTAATCTACTTAAGGACTATTCAGATAATCCTTTTTTAGTTGTCTCATCTGCATTTCCTATAATAAATAATAGCTATGCGCTAAAGCGCCCTGACTTGCCTCAGAGTGTACTCTTTGACTTTGCCAGTAGCAATAAAAAAGATACCATTGAAAAAAGAAAGGAGCTAAAAGCAAAATGGTGGATGATGGTAAGCAAAGAAAAGCCGCTAAAAAATTTAAGAACTCATGAGATCTATTTAAATGATAGAGAGTTGTTTAATCTTTTTGTCTCTTCAGGATCTGATGAAATAAAAAGGCTTACTGGCAAGAGGTCTAAAGGATCATATCTTACGGAGTTTACTCAACCTCACAATTCAATAAACAGGATTTTAGGAACTACAGGTGAGGGAGATATGTTTTCGCCATACACAGTTGATCAGGTAGTTTTCGTTCCTGGAGCTACGCTTGCTATATTTGCAGGTCTGCGAGAAGATATAAAAATAGAGCAGCTAACCACTGCACTATCAAGAATAGGCAAAACAGGTTTTGGCAAAGATGCTTCCATAGGGCTTGGAAAATTTGAAGTAGCTGGTTTTAGTGAGGTAAAAATAGAAGAGTTAGGGGTAGAAAATTTTAATGCCCTTTACACGCTCTCACCTTCATTGCCCCAAGAAAATGAGTTTACAGACATATTTTTCACACCCTTTGTAAGATTTGGCAGGCATGGTGATATCCTGGCAACTTCTGGAAAGCCCTTTAAAAACCCGGTAATAATGGCAGACGAAGGCGCGGTATTAATTTTAAGAGAGAATGCTATAAAAAAGCCATACATCGGATCTGCAATCAGAGATCTTTCAAAGGCAAACAAAGAAACTGTCTGTCAGGGGTATTCTCTTTTCATTCCCATAAAAGTGGAGGGAATAAATGAATAAACCTTTTAAAATAAGACTTCACATTCTATCACCCACACACATTGGTTGTGATGAGGCATATGAGCCCACAAGTTTTGTAATAGATGAGGTACGGAAGAAGTTAATCGAGTTTTTACCATTTGATTTTATAAATAGCCTTAATGAGAAGGAGAAAGAAGAGTTTAACAGGGCTGTTTTAAGCGATAAACTGCTTGATATTTTTAAAGCTGTTAGAAGGTATTACAAATTAGAATTAAAAGGCAGAGAAATCTCTGTGTCTGATTATCTTTTAGATCATTATAAAAAGATCTTGGCTCAGAATAAAGTTGATAACAAAACACTAATCAATCAGTTTAACATTCAAAAAACTGCTTACAATAGTATAACCAACAGTCCCTACATTCCAGGCTCTTCTCTAAAAGGTGCATTAAGAACAGCCTATTTAAGTATGTAGGCAAAGGATAAAAACATATCAAATTTTAAAGATAAAGAAGCTATTGCCCTGGAGTTGCTGCTTTTAGATATTAAGGAAGGTAAAGATAGGATGTCCATGGATCCGTTTAGGATGATTAAAGTTTCAGACCTTTTACCTGTTGGGCATGTAAATAAAGCAATCGTCTATGCCGTAAACAAAAAGAAGGTAAACACTGATACAAAGACTCGATCAAGTGGGAGAAGCGTATACACTATCATGGAGATAATAAAAGAAGAAGCCATCTTTGAAGGTTTTATAAATTTAGATAAACCACTATCTGATAAGATAATTAAAAATCCAATTAAGGACTTACAAACCCTTCTAAAATCATCTCATGCCTTTTTTGTGGAAAATTTTAAAAAAGAAAAGGAGGTGCTCAAAAATTTATTTAACATCTCCCATCCAGCGGGTCTATTGGCGAACAAAAAATTTGTTGATAAGTTTAAAAAAAGTGTATTTCTTGTTCGAATCGGAAAGCACTCTGGAGCAGAAGCGGTTACAATAGAGGGGAACAGGCGGATTAGTGTTAGACAGGGGAAAAACAAAGAAGATTTGATTCTGGATCATTCTACTACTTTTTGGCTTGCAGCTAACAAGCCAAAACTTGATAGCTTTGAAAATGTATCCCCCTTTGGCTGGGCTGCTTTAGAGTTATGTGATATGTAAAAGCAAGATGTTGAGTTAACTAATTAATGCCAAAAAAGCCTTTATCAGTAGGGCGGGCATTTAGGTAAGAAATGATTAAAAGATTTGCCTAAGAACTATTTAAAAAAGGGGTGCTTTATGCAAAATATTCACATCTGCATCGTGTCAGAGCAGACCATTCCAAACATTTTAAGCATTTATCATTTTAAGCCAGACAGGCTCATATTTCTTACAACTGAGAGAATGGAAGCAGAGAAAAGAACAGACTTTATTTTAAACGCTTTGAAGATATATGGTTTAGATTACACTGCTATAGATAAGCATGAAAGAGTCAAAATGAATCAGGATAGTTTTGAGGAATGTCAGTCAAAAATTGCTGAGATTGTAAACAAACATAAGGATGATAAGATGGTAGTTAATATTACTGGTGGCACAAAGATCATGTCATTAGCAGCCTACGAGTGTTTTAGAGATAGAGTAGGCCATATAATATACATACCTATCCCTAAAAATGAGTTTATTACAATAAAGCCCAAAGATGATAAGGATGGTGCCATAACCCCTCTTGAGCTCAGAGTTTCTGTTGAAGCCTATGTAACTGCCTATGGTGTAAAGGTTAGAAATAAAAATAAATTAGAGAACCTTAAAAACCTGGCAAAAAACAATGAAAGCTTAAGTCAATGGATGGTAGAAAATTATACTGAAATAGAAAATCTTTTACGTAAGCTTTATGTTGATCTGTGTGGACATAGAGACGACAAAAATTTCCCCTATAAACTTAATTATGAACTTAGAAATGCTAAAGAAGCTGAATTTTTAGAAAAAATTGAAATTCGTGGCGAAACAAAAATTAAAACTCTCTTAAAAGAAGAGATAAGATTTTTAACAGGCGACTGGTTATCTACCTACTGCTTCAATGTAATATCAAATCTAAATGTAGATGACTGTGCAACTGAGATAGAGCTTGAAAGTTCAAAAGGTGTTAGCAATGAGTTTGATGTTATGTTTACAAAAGATAATGCCCTTTATATAATAGAGTGTAAAACCCTTGGAACCAGAGAAGAAAAATATAGCGATTTTCTTTACAAGATAAGTGCATTACAACAAGAGTTTGGCTTGAGGGTCAGAGGCTTTTTGGTATCGACCAGCCGAGATATATTAGATAAGAACAACCAGATTAAAGATAATGTTATAAAAAGAGGTAAGCAGTGTTTTACTGATATTGTGCATCCCAATGAGATTATAGATTTAGGCGGTTTTATAAAATCAAAGATAAGAGGGCTATAATGCAGGATCAGATAATCATCAATATGGAATCACTCTATAAAGACACTGAAACAGCCAAGCTTTCTGAGCTTGAAAACTATGTAAAAGCTGCAAAAGAGATAGTTAAAGAGGGAAATGAGGTAGTCCTTACAGGAGCAGGTCCCATCTGGTTATATTTAAAGATTGCCCATGCCCTTCATGGTAAGGCAAGAAAGCTGATATATCGATCCCCTGTAACAGGAGACGTGGTCATATTTGATCATTCACCCTATTGATTATTTATAAATTAACTTTTGTTCCCAAAATACTGAGCTTACATCTTAGTATTCCCAATCTTTTTCCATAAGAAATGTTTTTGGAAACGTTGTTTTTGTTTGTTTACTCTCAAATTACTCCTAAGATTTTATATATAAAAATTTTAGGAGGTAAAAGCTATGAACAGGACAACTACAAAAAAAATTATTGTTACAGACCATGCGGCTTCAAGGCTCAATGCGAGAAGAATAAATCATGTTAGCATAGAGCTTGTTCTTAATTATGGTAGGCAGTTTTATGCAAATGGGGCATTAGTTTATTTCGTAGGTAAAAAAGAGGTAAAAAAGGCAAGAGCACTTGGAACTGACATTAGCAGTTTAGAAGGAACTCACCTGATATTTCATGAGCATAATAATGGTTCTGTTACTCTTTTAACTGGATTTAAAAACCATTCTTTAAAACGTTACAAGCATTAAGGATGTTTTTATGGCAAGAGTGCTTTACATCATTGCCTATGATATAAGAAACGAAAAAAGGTTAGCAAAGGTTCATCATTTTTTGAAAAATTTTAGCACTGGAGGGCAGAAATCGGTTTATGAGTGCTTTTTAACTGATACAGAGCTTTTATCGGTAATAAAAGGCTTATACATGATAATAAACATGGAAGAGGACAGGATCCACATATTTCCTATGGATGGCAGAAGTAGGACTCATACCTTGGGTATAGCGATTCAACCGAGAGATCCGAAGTTTTATTATTTAGGATAGGGGGTAATATGGGTACATTATTTATTGATAGAAAAGATATACACATAAAACTTGATGGTAATACACTTGTTTTTTATTCTCAGAAGGGGAGAGAAGATAGCTATCCTATACTTCCACTTAGCAGGATAATAGTAGTAGGAAACGTGACCCTGGATAGCAATGTGATTCACAAACTTGCTTCTGAAAACATAAGTGTAGTATTTCTTACAGGTAGAAATATGAGATTTGCGGGCATGTTGCACGGAAGTCTACATTACAATGGTCAGGTGAGGGTAAAGCAGTATCAGAAGACCTTGACAGATTTTCCGCAGAGCTTTAGCAGATGGATAGTTTTTCAAAAGATTGAATCTCAGCTTGATTTTATCAAAGAGCTCATAGAAGTAAGAAAAGACCTAAAAAATATTCTTATTAATACAAGAAAAACACTTGAAGAGATGTTGTCTAATTTTGAAAAAGAGCTTGAAATATCTTCTTTGAGAGGAGTTGAGGGAGGAGCTTCTTCAGTTTATTTCAATGCATTTACCGGGCTTTTTCCACCGCATTTAAATTTTAATAAAAGAACCAGACGTCCACCAGAAGATCCAGTAAATGCCATGCTTTCACTGGGATATACGTTACTTCATTTTGAGATGGTAAGGGAGATAGAGGTAAATGGTCTTGATCCTACAATTGGCTACTATCATAGTTTTGAATATGGTAGAGAATCATTAGCTTGTGATTTTGTTGAGCCCTTTAGAGTATTTATTGATCGATTTGTATACCGATTATTTAAAGAAGAGATTATTGTCGAAAAGGATTTTTCAAAAGATGGTGATAAAGCGGGGTGCTATCTAACTAAAGAAGGTAGAGCAAAATTTTATCCCCTTCAAGCTGAGTATATGAGCGCTATAAGACCTAAATTAAAAGACTTTATAAGAAATTTTATTGGGGTAATTAACGATGAAGAAAACCTTATACATAACCGATCATAAAAATTATGAAATAATATTAGACGGTCCCTCGCTCTGGATAAAAAAAGCTAATACAGCTGGTTATAGAATACCCTTAAGAATACTTGACTATGTTTACATTAATCATGATGTAAGCATAAATTATGAGATTCTTATGGCTCTTTTTTCAATGAAAATACCTGTTGCATTTTGTAAAAACAAAACCAATGTGGTAGTTCATATAACGCCTTACTTTGATTCTGGTTACTTTTATGATATAAATCAGAGAGTTGCATCTAAGAATGAGACTATAAAAAACAAATTTAGTTTGTATATGGCAACTGAAAAGAGGCAGAATCAGGTATCAGCGTTAAAACATATATCCATAAACTTAGGAAAGGCTTATGAAGATCATTACATTAAAGAGGATGAATACAACTATGAGATTTTGAAGCATTGTAACTGCCATAGAAGCAGATTTTTTAATGTGAAAAAGATACTTAGAAGCTGGGCAAGGGAGCTGATTATAAAAAAATGTATAGATTATAACTTAGACCCACATATAGGAATATTAAATACAAAAGATGCTATGGGTTTAGCAAAGGATGTGTCAATAATAATCGATCCACTTCTTGACGCGATAGTAGTAGATTTTTTTAAGATAAAACAAAAAAATTTCTGGAAAAATGAGCACATTCTGAACGATGCGGGAGTAAAGATGCTTGTCATAATCTATGAAAAAATTAAAGAGCAAATAGATGAAAAAATAGATAGGGTTTTAAATAAAATATTAGAAATTTTGCAATAAGAGTTATCATGAAGCAAACATATCTAATCTGTTATGATATAAAAGACCCAAAGAGGCTATCAAAGGTATACAATTTATTAAGAGGAATTGCTATTCACATTCAATATTCAGTTTTTTGCTATAGCTTTGAATATAATGAGCTGATAGAATTAAAAAATAAACTAAAAAGTCTTATAAACGAGAAAGAAGATGACATAAGGATATATCCCTTGCCCTCTAAACCTAAAGTATTAGTCTTTGGTCAGGGGCGTAAAATTCCTGAGGGGCTGGAGGTGTATTTAAAATGAGAATAAACTATTTGAAGACAGAGTTTATTATAAATGCAGAAGAAAACATATATCTACCCCTATTTAAAGGCTCTGCCTTCAGGGGTTTGTTTGGAAACATATTTAGAAGACTTATATGTGTTTTGAAAAAAAATGACTGTACAGAGTGTTTGCTAAGAAGTACCTGTGTTTATAGCTATATATTTGAAACTTTTCCATCAAGAGAGATGCCGCTTTTTAACAGAGAAAAATATAGGTCAATACCCCAGCCTTTCATAATAGAACCGCCACTTGAGGAAAAGAGGTTGTATAAAAAGGATGAGGAAATTTATTTTGCACTGATACTGATAGGTAAAGCTACCACGTATCTTCCATATTTTATTTATACTTTTGAAGAATGCGGAAAAACTGGTATTGGTAAGGGGAGGGGAAAGTTTAAACTTAAAAGAGTTCTATCAGATGGTATGGAGATTTATAATTTTGATGATAAAAAGATAAATAGACCCAAAGATAGTGTAATAGAGATTCCAGATAGCTATGAGGAAGATGCTGTAGAAGAGATTAAAACGTTAAAATTAAAAATCATAACACCGGTAAGAATCAAGCATGAAAGGAAATACATAAGCTCTTTAACATTTCCCCTATTGATTAAGGCTTTAATTACGCGGATGTGTTTTTTAAGTTACTATCATTGTGATGGTGAAAATGGTCTGACATGTTATAAAAGATTATTTGAAGAGTCCCAACAGATAATAATAAAAAAACAAAATACCAGATGGTGGGACTGGGAGAGATACTCTTCCAGGCAAAATACGCGGATGAAGTTAGGAGGAGTAATAGGAGAGATAGAATACGAAGGTAAAATAAAGAATTTTTTACCGCTGCTAAAAGCTGGAGAAATACTGCATGTAGGCAAAAATACAGGATTTGGGTTAGGAAAATATGATTTAGTTATTGAATAATTTTATAGATTGTGCTATTAATTTAAAAGACACTTGCTCATTGAAAATAAAATGGTGCAAAGATTTATTACTATTTTAGGTTATGTTTTGAGTAGGTAATTTAACTTGCTTTTTAGTAATGATTGGTTTTGGGGAAGGTGGTTTGCAATTTTTTGATATCAAAAAGAAAATAAAGAGGGGACGTAGGAAATCAGACCTCAAAATAAAGGGATTGCGACTTACATCAAAAAGAAAATCCTCGTTCCTTCTGCTAAGTAGGAAATCAGACCTCAAAATAAAGGGATTGCGACATTATTCTAAAACAAAATGTGCGTGCCTGCAGTGAGTAGGAAATCAGACCTCAAAATAAAGGGATTGCGACATTATTCTAAAACAAAATGTGCGTGCCTGCAGTGAGTAGGAAATCAGACCTCAAAATAAAGGGATTGCGACTCTACTACTTTTTTTATATTGCTATTTATATTTACGTAGGAAATCAGACCTCAAAATAAAGGGATTGCGACTATTAGGTAGGCTTCATACTCATAATCATATAATTTGTAGGAAATCAGACCTCAAAATAAAGGGATTGCGACTTTTCCAGTAAGTCAATAATTGTCAACCCCATTTCGTAGGAAATCAGACCTCAAAATAAAGGGATTGCGACAGAAAAACTAATTATTTTTTGAAACAAATCAAGGTAGGAAATCAGACCTCAAAATAAAGGGATTGCGACGCCGAAACATCATTACTAACGACATCATTATAATGTAGGAAATCAGACCTCAAAATAAAGGGATTGCGACATAATTGCCAGACAAATTCATCATCTCTGCAAATAGTAGGAAATCAGACCTCAAAATAAAGGGATTAATGAGGTAAAAAAACAAAACCTAATTCTAACAACCACTAACTTTTAAAAAGGCTTATTAAAAATTTTTAGAAAAAATTCTTTCAGCTTTGGGATTAGAGTTATTATAAGATAAGGCATATATATGGTTGGCTTGGAAAGCATAGATTTTAAAAAGTTTTTATATTTTTATACACAAAAGAAAGTATTTTAGGTACAAGAATTGAAAAAAGCTTGGGTAAAAGGAAATTTGTATTTCCTTATTAACTTGTATTTTTCCAAAAAAGATAATGCTGCCAAAATTATAGATTGAAGTAAAAATGAAATAAGTGGATTTAGATAATATTTTTTGTTTTTGTCAATTAAGCTTGGAGTTTTAAGATGATTGAGCTAATCGGCATTATTATTTTCGTTTATCTTTATTTCAAATTAAGAAAAAAACCAAGAAAAAGAAGACGCTAAAATTCTTTTTCTGCCTTGTCTCCAAAAAAGGGAACGTGGTATAAACATGTTTACCAGTCTTAAAAGTTTTAAGTAACTGGTTAATATGTCTATACCTATCTGGTGTTTATTTTCCAATTTTGTTTGACATCGCAATAAATAATCACTATATTATTAAATGTATAATTTTAGAATAAAGGGGAGTAGCTCGACGCTGAATATCGTCAACACGCTCGTGATGAGCCGGTATCAGCGGTTAGCGGAAGCTAATAGGCAAGACCTTTATCACAAATGCGCTCGCAGGCTTTGTGGTAAAGGTTTTTTTATTTTATAAGGAAAATAAACAAGAGGAGGTGCTTTATGACCTTTTTTAGAACAATGATTTTGATGGCAGCATTAACAGCGCTACTGGTTTTTATAGGTGGAGCTATAGGTGGAAAAGCAGGTATGACCTTTGCACTTGTTATGGCATTTGGGATGAATTTTATATCCTACTGGTTTTCAGACAAGATTGTATTGGCAATGTACGGTGCTAAACCAGTTTCAGAAGCAGAAGCGCCTGATCTCTATAACATTGTAGCAAGGCTCTCACAGAAGGCTGGATTACCCATGCCAAGAGTCTATATAATTGAAAATGATCAGCCCAACGCCTTTGCTACTGGCAGAAATCCTGAAAATGGCGTTGTGGCGGTTACGACAGGAATTATGAGAATTCTTACAAGAGAAGAGCTTGAAGGGGTAATTGCCCATGAGCTGGCTCATATTAAAAACAGAGATATACTTGTCGCTACTATTGCAGCAGCGATTGCAGGTGCCATAAGCTATATTGCTCAGATGGCTCAATGGGCTATGATTTTCGGGGGTGGCAGAGATAGAGATGATGAGGGAGGAAATCCGTTAGTTGCATTAGTTATGATTATCATAGCTCCAATTGCAGCAATGCTTATTCAGCTTGCCATTTCAAGATCAAGAGAGTATGGAGCTGATGATGGAGGTGCAGAGATCTGTGGCAACCCGCTTTATCTTGCAAATGCTTTAAGAAAACTTGACTATGCGGCAAAAAGAATACCTATGGATGCCAATCCAGCCACTTCTCATCTTTTTATCGTCAATCCGCTTTCAGGTGGCGGACTGGTAAAACTTTTTAGTACCCATCCGCCAATTGCCGAGAGAGTGGAAAGGTTAGAAAGAATGGCTAATGTTTACAGATAGCAGTTTAAAAGCTGATAAAATCTGTTCCATCAGATCATATAAAAAATGGAGGCAGAATGGCAAAAGTGATGATTTTAATGGGTAGCGACAGCGATTTGCCAGTTATGAAAAAGGCAGCTGAGGTACTTAAAGAGATGGGTGTATCCTATGAGATGGATATCTCTTCAGCTCACAGGCTGCCGGAAAAAACCATGACACTGGCAAAAGATGCAAGAGAAAAGGGGTTTGAGGTTATAATTTGTGGTGCAGGTATGGCAGCACATCTGGCAGGTGTTGTGGCGGCAAATACCACACTTCCTGTGATAGGTGTACCGCTTGCATCGGGTGCCTTAAACGGTGTGGATGCACTTTACTCAACCGTTATGATGCCTCCCGGTATTCCGGTGGCTACAGTTGCTGTTGATGGAGCTAAAAACGCCGCATACTTAGCCTGTTCCATACTCTCTATTAAATATCCGGAGATTGCCAGAAAGCTGGAAGATTTTAGAGAAGAAACGAGAAAGACCCTTCTTGAAAAATCTGCCAGATTAAAAGAACAGAGCTAACCATATGGATTTCCTTGTAAGAGGATATAAGGGCTTTAAGGAAGGTTATTACAAAAATAATAAAGAGCTATTTGAGGGGCTTTCGGAAGGACAGAATCCGAAAGCCCTCTTTATTACCTGTGTTGATTCACGGATAAACCCATCTCTTATTTTTAACACCAATCCAGGAGATATGCTTACCTTGAGAATCCCTGGAAATATTGTTCACCCCTATGATGAAGACAGGGATGCCTCTGTCTCTGCAACGGTGGAGTTTGCTATATTTAAGCTGGGCATACGGAGAGTTTTTATTTGCGGGCATTCTGACTGCGGCGCCATTAGAGCTCTTTTTAAGGAACGGGATTTTTTTAATAACTCTCCTAAACTGTTAAAATGGGTTGAATTAAACTCAAATATTAAAGAGATTGTTAAACAGGTAACCATAGAAAACAGTGAAGATTTTTTCAGAAAGGTTGAGTATAAAAATATTATAAACTCCATAAACAATCTCAAAAGTTACCCCTATCTGAAGAGGATGGTACTTGAAAATGAGCTCAAAATAAAGGGGCTTTATTTTGACATCGGCAAAGGAGATGTTCTCATTTTTGAAGAAGATAAAGAAGATTTTTTTCCGCTTATCTAAAAATTTTTGGGGGGCTGATGGTCTGGCATAACGTAGAGATTGAAGATATTTTTGCCCATTTAAGTACGGATAAAAAGGGTCTGTCGGAGTCTGAGGCAGAAAAAAGGCTTGTTATTTATGGCTTGAATGAGATAGTGGAGAAGAAGAAAAGAACAGTTTTTCAGATGTTTCTTGATCAGTTTAAGGATCTTATGATTGTTATTCTTCTACTTGCTTCCGTAGTTTCCGGTATCCTTGGAGAGCTGGGTGACACTATTGCAATAATTGTAATAGTGATTCTAAATGCCATAATCGGTTTTATTCAGGAGTTCAGAGCTGAAAAGGCTATTGAGGCTCTGAAGAAGATGACGTCTACCAGAACGGTTGTGATAAGAGACGGCGAGCCAAAAACCATTGAAACCCGTTATCTGGTTCCAGGCGATATAGTGCATATAGAGGCTGGGAATATCATCCCTGCCGACATGAGAATAATTGAAGCCCACCAGTTAAAGATTGAAGAAGCAGCTCTTACGGGCGAGTCCGTTCCGGTTGATAAGACCGAAAAAACCTTGAGGGAAAAAGATCTTGCCATCGGCGATAGAAGAAATATCGCCCACAAGGGTACACTGGTCACATACGGGCGGGGCATTGGGATAATTACAGAAACAGGTATGGAAACCGAACTCGGCAAAATAGCCAGCATGATTCAGGAACAGGGGGAGGTAAAAACACCTCTGCAGAAAAGGCTTGCTCAGTTCGGAAAAAAACTATCTCTGGCAGTTATAGCAATCTGCCTTATCGTTTTTGTCTTTGGTTTGCTAAGAGGTGAAAATCCCATAGTTATACTCTTAACCGCCATATCTCTGGCAGTTGCAGCAATTCCAGAGGCTTTGCCAGCTGTTGTGACCATATCTCTTGCCTTAGGCGCAAAAAAGATGGTTAAGCAAAACGCACTGATAAGAAAGCTTCCAGCAGTTGAAACTTTAGGCTCTGTAACATATATCTGTTCGGATAAAACTGGTACACTGACTTTAAATAAGATGAAGGTAGAAGAGGTTTATTCAAAGGGGCAGATTTTAAAGGAGTTTAATAACCAGAATATAGAAGATCTGTTAATAAAAGCCTGTGCAATTAGCAATGATGCAAAGAGGTCGCCTGATGGGAGTGTTATTGGTGATCCCACTGAGGTTGCCCTCTATAATTTTGCCTTTCAGCTCGGTGCTGAGAAGGAGCATCTTGAAAAACTTTATAAACGCATTTTTGAAATTCCCTTTGATTCCGATAGGAAATGCATGACCACCATTCACAGCTGGGATGATAGGTATATCTCCATAACGAAAGGCGCCATCGAGGTGCTGGTTGAAAAAGCTGAAAAGGTAATGATAGATGGACAGATAAAGCCATTGGATAAAGAAGAACTGAACAGGGTTGCAAACAGAATGGCAAAAGATGGTTTAAGAGTAATAGGGTATGGTGTGAGATTTTTTGATACGCTGCCTGATGACAAAGGTTCTGAAAATATAGAACATAGTCTAACCATAATTGGGCTCGTAGGGCTTATGGATCCACCAAGAGATGAGGTGATAGAGGCGGTTAGAGTCTGTAAAGAAGCAGGGATTATTCCAGTAATGATTACGGGAGATCATCCGCTTACTGCCTACAATATTGCGAAAAAAATCGGCATTATAGATGAATATGATGAAAAGTCTGTTATCACAGGCAGAGAGCTTGAAAAGCTTGATATGAACGAGTTCGAAAGACGAGTTCTTGATATAAGGGTTTATGCAAGAGTTGCTCCAGAGCAGAAGTTAAAGATTGTAAAAGCCTTACAGGACAAGGGACAGTTTGTAGCCATGACAGGAGATGGTGTAAACGATGCACCAGCCTTAAAGAGGGCTGACATAGGAATAGCCATGGGAATAACCGGTACTGATGTGTCAAAAGAGGCATCCCATATGATACTTCTGGATGATAACTTTGCGACCATCGTTAAAGCTATTAAAGAGGGGAGACGAATATTTGATAACATAAGAAAGTTTATAAAATATACCATGACAAGCAATTCAGGAGAGATATGGACCATATTTTTAGCACCCTTTCTGGGACTTCCAATTCCGCTTCTGCCAATTCATATTTTATGGATCAATCTGGTTACCGATGGATTACCCGGGCTTGCACTTGCCTATGAAAAGTCAGAAAGAGAGATTATGAAAAGACCACCAAGACATCCGAAAGAGAGTATATTTGCTCAGGGGTTAAGTTATCATATTATCTGGGTGGGGCTGCTGATGGGTGCTGTATCATTGTTTTCTCAGGCATGGGCTATTAAAACAGGGCATTCTCACTGGCAAACCATGATATTTACCGTCCTTTGTTTGAGCCAGATGGGACATGTGTTAGCCATAAGATCAGAGAAGGATTCACTTTTTACCATAGGGATATTTTCAAATATTCCGCTCATTTTAGCTGTAATGTCCACATTTGTTCTTCAGCTTGCGACCATATATGTGCCAGTACTTAACAGGGTGTTTAAAACAGAGCCGTTAACAGCTGAAGAGCTTATATTCTGCCTTGCGCTATCTTCAGTTGTGTTTATAGCCGTAGAGATTGAAAAGCTTATAAAAAGGCGGGTAAATCTGGTTAAATGATCTTTTTACAAATCAGGCTTTAAACATATAACCACAGCTTTTACATTTATAAGTGGGCTTAAGTAGCAGCAGTATCAGCCCTATGGGAAAGAGCAGTATTACCAGTATCCAGATAAGACAACCTCTGCCACCTTCTGCTGTACCAAAACATCTGGGACATGAAAGTTCACCCATGCTAAATTGTTCCTTTCAGATTTTATCAAATTTTACAGACTATGAGACAGGTTGTCAAGAATGTCAAGAAATAATTATTCAATAAACTTTCTTGCTATATCCAGCTCTCTCACGTATGAGGGAACCTCCATTGATATAATCATATCATTTCTTGCGATCTCAACGGATTCTCCCTCTCTTTCCATACTGGAAATCTTAAAGGGGGTATTTTCATGTTGAGGGGTAAGAAAATATATCTCCTCCCCCTTTTTTAAGTTTGCCTTTACTGCTACCTCTGCCCTGGTGGAAGATATTTTTTTCTTCACAATCCCAACAAGCTGGGTTTTCATCTTTGAAGATCTATCATCAAAATTGTAGTCGTAAAACTTCTGCTTTCCAAGTAGCATACCTGTTGTAAAACCTCTGCTTGAAAAACTAAGTAGCTCTTTTAAATACTCATCTTTTTTGAACTCAGCTTTGTTTAAAATGGCGTCTATAGCTTTTCTATATACATGGGTTACTCCAGAAAGATAATTAATCCCCTTCATTCTGCCTTCAATCTTAAAGCTGTCAATGCCAATATTTATAAGCTCTGGGAGGTATTCTACAAGACATAGGTCCTTAGAGTTCATTATGTAGGCACCTCTGTCATCTTCAAAAACAGGAAAATACTCGCCCGGTCTTTTTTCTTCACCAAGCACGTATTTCCATCTGCAGGGGTGGGTGCATAGCCCCTTGTTTGCACTTCTGTAAGTTAAAAAGCTGCTAAGATAACATCTGCCTGAATAGGATATGCAGATGGCTCCGTGAATAAATATCTCAAGCTCAATGGACACTTTATTTCTAATTTTTTCAAGCTCTTTCAGAGAAAGCTCTCTTGAAAGAATCAGCCTTTTTGCCCCAAGATCCTGATAAAATAAAGCCGATTCATAATTGGTAATATTTGCCTGAGTGCTAATGTGTACGGGGATATCCTTACAAACCCTGTTTCTTATGTTTAACACACCTATATCGGATATGATAATCCCATCAGGTTTTAGCTGACCCAAAATCTCAAGATGTTTTTCAATCTTTTTTAGATCATTGTTATGGGGGAAGATATTAACCGTCACGTAGACTTTTTTGTTATTCTTTCTACAGTAATCAAATGCATCGGATATATTCTGACTGTTAAAACCCTTTATATTTCCTCTCAGACTGAAATCTTTAAGCCCAAGATATACCGCATCGGCTCCATAATGGATAGCAAAATCAAGCTTTTCCCTGTCGCCTGCCGGTGCAAGAAGCTCTGGCTTTTTATTCACCTTCTTTAATCCTTTCTATCTCTTGCTTTGCAATCCTGTCGCATAGCTCGTTTTTCTCATGTCCGCTATGACCTTTTACCCATTCCCAGTCAATGCGATGCTTCTTCGAAAGCTCATAGAGCTGTTCCCAGAGATCTCGGTTTTCAACCTCCTTTTTCTGGGAGTTTTTCCAGTTATTCTTTATCCACCTCGGAAGCCATTCTTTAGCCCCCTTTACCAGATAAATGGAGTCGGAATAAAGCTTAACCTTACAGCTTCTTTTAAGAAGTCTTAGAGATTCTATTGCTGCAGTGAGTTCCATCCTGTTATTGGTGGTGAGCCTTTCTCCTCCTTTGATGATCTTTTCTGAGTCACCATATCTTAATATGCTGCACCAGCCGCCAACCCCAGGATTGCCACTGCATGCACCATCAGCAAAAATTTCCACAATCTTTTCTTTTTTATCCATTAGGATTTTTTACAGGAACGTTGAGTTTTGTAAGATTTTCCGAAATAAATCTGGTAACCTCTTTATGTTCTTCCTGTCCTGAACCTTTAACCTGAACTGGTCTACCAAAGATAAAGTAAACCTCCTTATTTGGGTTTATTTTACCAAAATCTTTTATAAGCTTTCCCTGTTGCCAGGCATCTGTTTTTAGGGCTAAAGGCAGAATGGCAGTCTCTGCTTTTTTTGCAAGTTTTACACCTATGGAGTTAAACTCTTTTACGTCAAACTCATAAAGTCTTGTGGTCTGAGGAAAAATAACCACTGAATAGCCTTCCCGAATTCTTTTAGTGCCCTCTTCGAGAACCTTTTTTAGATCTTCTCTTGGGTTCTCTCTGGTAACTGCTACAGGGTTTCTTGATATCATAATATGCTTAAATACAGGAATCTCTAATAGCTCTTTTTTCACCACAAAAGTTATTCTTAGATGGGGATAAAGTATACCTGCTAAGGCGAAGGTCTCAAGAGTGCTCATATGATTTGCGATGATAACTGCAGGTTTGCCATCAAGTAGTTTGATATTATCTATACCGTCAATATGAAATTTTACTCCTACATTTTCAAGTCCTTTTACAACTCTTAGACTACTTTCTACCCACTCCTCATAGCTATAATTATTTTTTTTTGCCTTTTTGCTGGCTCTAATGATTATGGGGATTAAGCTTTTATAAAAAAGAAAGGAAGGAAAAAGAACAGAACCTTTTTCTTTTGTGCAGTAACTGCCATTCTGATATCTAAGCCCCAAATCCATTCTAATCTCCAAATGAAATGCCTATATCTCTTGCTGTTAATACCGTGTCACTATCTGGCTGTACCTGTCTTATCTTACCAACCACATCTTCAAGCGGAATGGCTTTAATTTTTGGCGGATCTGATGCTACCATAGTACCAAACTGCCTTTTTTCAATATATCTGACTGCAGCTGAGCCAAACCTCAGTGCAAGCAGTCTGTCAAAAGTAGTTGGCGAACCACCTCTCTGAAGATGTCCGAGAACCAGAGATCTTGTATCTTTTCCAGTTTTACGGGCTATCTCCTTTGCAACATATTCGGCAATACCACCCAACACTATCTCCTGACGACCTAATTCTCCTTCGCCTTTATGAATATAATCCCCACCCTTTGGTTTTGCGCCTTCAGCGGCAACAACTATGGCATATTTCTGACCTTTTAGCTCCTTCTCCATTATATGCTCACATATTTTATCTATTTCAAAGGGGATCTCTGGAATTAATATTACATCAGCAGAGCCAGAGATACCGCTGTTTAATGCTATCCAGCCAGCGTATCTACCCATCACCTCCACTACCATAACCCGGTCATGAGATTTGGCGGTTGAGTGAAGCCTGTCAATGGCTTCTGTGGCAATACTCACTGCTGTATCAAATCCAAAGGTGATAATAGTGCCTTCCAGGTCGTTGTCTATGGTTTTTGGTACTCCCACTACGGGAATACCTTTTTTGTAAAGCTCATAAGCTATCTTTAAGCTTCCGTCACCTCCAACAGCAACAAGACAGTCAAATTTAAGCCTTTTGAAGTTTTCAACAATTTTATCAGAAACATCCTTAACCTCTATCTCACCGGCAATATTTTTTACCGGCATCTTGAAAGGATTGCCTTTATTTGTAGTCCCCAGTATAGTACCACCCAGACTTGCAATGTGATTAACCGTTGAAGGCGTAAGATGAATAATCTCATCAGTATCCAGTAGTCCAAGATAGCCATTTTTTATCCCATAAACATCCCAGCCTCTGTGGTCTGCTGCCATTACAACCGCCTTTATAACTGCGTTTAGCCCGGGTGCATCACCTCCGCCAGTGTTTATAGCTATTTTTAATCCTTTGCCCATAAAAACCTCCCAAAAGTTGCTAAAACAATTATAAATAATGCTACAGCCCTTGTAAATCTAAAAGGGTTTAATGAAGACTTATGTCTTTACCTTTGGGAGTTTTTTTCAGCAGAAAGGCAAAGCCGATTATTAATGTCAGATAGGAAAAAAGATGAAAATTATCTAAAAAAGATTTTAGATATGCCTGTTTCTGTACCTCAAGAGTTAAAAGATTGTAACTTAACAGTTTTTCATAACCTGGAATATTGATAATTTTGATTTTAAGCCATCCGGTCAGAGAATCTACAGTATACGCAAGTTTTTGATTAAACTGATGCAGATTGTCAACAAGCATGGTCTGGTGATACTGAGCCCTTCTATTTAGGAGGGTCATAACCATTGCAATCCCTATACTGCCGCCGATATTTCTCATAAGATTATATAATCCAGTGGCACTTCCTATTTTTTCTTTTGGCAGATAGGCTACAGATGCAACCGAGATAGGAATAAAAAGAAAGCCCAGAGATAGCCCCTGAATAAATCTTGGAATGCAGAACTGAAAAAAGCTGGCATCCAGATTCAGTGATGACATAATTACCATAGATATATAATGTAGAAAAACTCCTATCAAAATCAAGAATTTGCCGTCGATTCTCGTAATAAGACGGGCTGTCAGGAACATGCTTATAAATCCGCCTATACCACCTGTTCCAAGAACAAGCCCTGCTGTGAAGGCGTCATAGCCTGCAAGATTCTGAAGCATTACTGGTACAAGGGTAATACTGCCATAAAGCACCACTCCCAATATGGTTATAAATATAAGGGCAAGAAAAAAATTCCAGTTTTTAAGCAACGATAGATCTACAACAGGTTCCTTTTCTTTCCGCTCCCATGCAAGGAAAAAGAAGCCCGATATGGCGCAGATAATACTGAAATAGATAATCAGGTCAGAGTTAAACCAGTCTTCTCTTTCTCCTTTATCAAGAATAAACTGAAGAGTCCCCAGACATAAAGCGAGCAGAAAAAGCCCTATAAAATCAAAGGAGGTTTTAATTCTCTTAAGATATGGCGGATCTTCGATAAAAAGATAGATTAGTATAAAAGATAGCAAACCTATGGGAAGGTTAATAAAAAATGACCATCTCCAGCTGTAGTTATCTGTAATCCAGCCACCTACAATGGGTCCAAGGACCGGTGCGATTACCACTACAAGTCCGTAAAAAGCCATTGCAAGCCCTCTTTTCTCAGGCGGATAAGCCTCAAGAAGAATTGCCTGTTCAATAGGTTGAAGCCCACCACCACCCAGCCCCTGCAGTATTCTTGCGATAATAAGAGTCTCCAGATTGGGTGCAATGCCGCACAGAAATGAGCTTGCTGTAAAGGTTAATATGCAGAGCATAAAAAGTCTTTTTCTGCCAATGATGCCTGCAAGCCAGGGGGTAATTGGCAGGACAATGGCATTTGCCACAAGATAGGATGTGATAACCCATGTGGCCTCATCGGTGCTAACAGAAAGATTCCCTGCCACATGGGGTATGGCAACATTTACAATAGTGGTGTCCAGCACCTCCATAAAGGTGCCTAACATGGCGGCAAGGGTTATAAAAGCTAATCTAAACCAGTTCATAAATTTTTTTAAGTAATGGTTATAGTAAAAATTAAGCCCTAAAAAGGGGTTATTTTTTCTCTGCTTTTACCTTAACTTCACAGGATAGCCCCAGTCTTAACCTTCTATCCTCTGGAAGGTTTAGAATTTTTATTCTTACAGGAACTCTCTGGACTACCTTTATCCAGTTTCCAGTGGCGTTTTCAGGTGGAAGCAGCGAGAACACCACGCCTGTTCCAGGCGATATGCTTTCCACCACACCTTTAAGTTTTAGATCCGGATATATGTCAATCTTAATTTCTGCCGGATCACCTTCTTTAATTATTCCTACCTCTGTCTCTTTAAAGTTGGCTTCTATGAAAAAGTTTTTTAATGGCACGATTGCCATCACGGGCTGAGCAGGGTGGATTACATTTCCAATCTCCACGTTCTTTCTCGCAATATAACCATCCTGAGGGGCATATACCTTTGAATAGCTAAGGTATTGGGTAGCTTCTTTCAATATCTTTTCGTTTCTTTTTATGGCTGCTTCCTCACCCTCAATCTTTCTGCCTATGCCTGCCAGTATGGTTTCTTTCTGTCTTAATGTGGAGTTCAGGTTTTCATTGACCATCTTATAATAAGTTTCTGCCTTTTCAAGCTGGTCTTTTGGCACAAGAGACTTTTCGTAAAGTCTTCTGACCCTATTAAGGTCAAGCTCTGCTTTGTTAAGCTCTGCCTTTCTCATCTCTATAAGAGCATCTACCTCTTTTGTTTTGGACTTAAGCTCTTCAATACGGTTTCTGGCTTCATAAACAGCCATCTTTGCCTGCTCTACCTTTACCTCGTAATCTCTCGGATCTATCTCGAATAGCAAGGTGCCCTTTTTGACATAATCGTTGTCCTTTACATGAACAGCCGTAACAGTACCTCCTACTTTTGAAGCAACCATGGTAAAATCTTCCTTAACGTAAGCATTGTCAGTCTTTACGTATCCCTTTTTCTCCTTATAAATGTAATAGGAGAACAATGAAGCTGTAAGTATGAATAGGAAAAGTATTATGAAAATTATTTTTCTTTTCTTCGTGCTAAATGGCTGATTATTTGTCATATTTTACCCCCGAAAAATTAACAAGTTTTCCTTTTGCCCAGAGTAGTTTCAGATAGGCAAACTTATATTCATATAGGGCTGTAATATAGTTAAGATTTGCACGGGAGTTTAAAAGAGTTGCATCAATTAGCTCTGTTGCAGGAATAAGATGCTCCTCATACTTTCCTTTCTGAATACGAAGATTCTCTTCCGTTTGTGAGATAGCTTCTCTTGCTGTAGTAACTTTATTTTCAGCTGTTTTCAGGTCATTAAGAGCCTGAAGAGTTTCAGTTTTAATAATATCTTTACCGAGGTTCAGACGTTCTTTCTGCTCCTCGATCTCCTTTATCAGAGAGAATCTCTCATTGGTAGTGGAGTTTCCAGAGTATAAATTAAGCTTTATACCAAAGGTAAGAAAATAGTTATGGTCTTCCATTCTGTATCGGTTCTGCTCATAGTTTATGCCTGTACCGAGATATAGTCTTGGATAAAAGTCGCTGTCCAGATCCTTTAATTGAAGTCCTTTAATATGAATAATCTTTTTTGCTAACTGTACCTCCGCTCTATCTTCTGGATTGAGATCCGCATTTATATTTTTTTCTTCTAATTTTAGGTCATCGGTAACATGGTTAATCTCATCCAAACCAGTAAGCAGTTTAAGACTCTCTTTAAGATTTGCTATCTCGTTCTCTGTTTTTATAATCTTTTGTCTCGTGTTGTTTATCTCCACATTTATCTGTAATGTCTCGTTCTTGGTAACCAGTCCTTCTTCAAAAAAGGCATCTATTCTTTTTTTATGCTCGGTCAGAGACTGTAGCTCTTCTTCATAGACCCGCTTTGCTTCATTTAATGAGATTATCTGATAAAAGAGCTTGCCCAGATTAAGACTCTGGTCATTTATCTCCTTTTTAATGTAAAGATTTGTAGTCTCTTTGTCCAGAACAGCTCTATTTATAATGCTTTCTCTCTTACCGAAATCATAGATTATATAGGAAAGGATAAGCTGCCCTTTCAGGTATTTATCTTCTCCAGCAGGAAGCCCACCAGTAGGTGTTTTCATCATAGGCTCTTCATTTAGCAGTGTGTAGCTTAGATCTAAATCAACAGTGGGATACCTGAGAGCCTCAAATTTTTTGACAAGAAAATCCTTAGCCTCAGACTGGTTTTTCAAAGCCCTTATTGTTCTATTGTTTTTTAAATAATGGGTTAAAAGCTCATTATAACCATAATCGGCACCAAAACTGCTAATAGGATAAAACAAAGCAATCAAAAATAATAATCTTTTCATAATCACCTCTTGGCTAAATCTTAATTTATGAGCTTTTTTATATAAAACCAGGACTTATTTAAAACATATTCAGTGCCTAATTTTGTATCTATCTCAAAGATGATTGAACTTCTTATTATGCCAAGAATTAGATAATATAAAAGCTCCTCTTTATTAGGGAGTATATTTTTAAGTATTTGGAATATCTGTTTCTGGTAATCAAGAAATTCACTTTTCTCACCAGTTACTATCTTTACAAGCTCTTTCTGGATAAGAAAAAACATATTTCGATCCTTTTCGTAGGAGATAAAAACTGACTTAATAAAGCCATAGAGTAGCTCCTCATTATTTCGGGCTTGTTTTGACTGGTCATTATAAACACTAATAAAATTGTCAAAGGCATATTGGAGGATAGCCTTATAAAACTCTTCTTTACTTTTGAAGTAGTAGTAGAAAGAGCCTTTACTAATTTCAGCCTCCGATACTATCTGATCAACAGAGATATCACTGTAATCATTTAATGCAAAAAGCCTTATGCCAGCCTTAATCAGATTGTTTTTAGTTTCAGGATTGATGTTCATAAAACCTCCTTTTATCAACAATTAATAATATACTGACTGGTCAGTATAATGTCAATATATTTTTTTTGAATTTTTTATGTTTTAATTAAAAAGATTTACAACCAGAGAGCCTTAGAATAACATTGTATATTAGTTAAAAAGGGTTATCATTGACATACTAATCAATAATTTTGACTGATGAGAAAAATTTTTGGGGGAGAACTTTTATG
>JBEQAF010000008.1:0-4209 GCA_041640455.1 bacterium | reverse complement strand
ATCTTGATAGACATAAAATTGACAAATCAAGGATTGTAAATAAAAAATCTAAAAAAGTTATAATATTTTCAACAGTTTTAGTCATTATTTTATTTTTAACTGCTCTTTTTAAATCAGGTTTTATAGGTATAGCAAAGGAGGTTGATGAAACGGTAGTATCCTTTCTTTACCCCTATCAGACAATTACTGTTTTTAATGCCAGTGGTTATGTAACTGCAGGAAAAAAGGCTTCCGTATCTTCCAGGATAACAGGAAAAGTTATATCTCTTAATGCCGAAGAGGGCAGATTTGTGAAAAAAAATGATATTATAGCCACACTGGAAAACGATGATGCAATGGTAGCCAAAAAGCAGGCAGAAGCCCAGATTGAGATGGCAAACAAAAACCTTATAATAGCCAATGAGGATTTAAAAGAAGCGGAAAGGCAGTTTATTAGGTATAAAAATCTTTTTGAAAAAGGGCTTGTCCCCCGTTCAAGCTATGAGCTTTATGAAACAAACTTTAATAAAGCCAGATCCCGGAAGGAAGCTATAGAGGCTCAGATTAAGGTTAATAAAGCTAATCTGGAACAGGCAATGGTAGCTCTTGAAAATACGGTAATAAGAGCGCCTTTCGATGGTGTGATATTAACAAAAAATGCGGACATAGGTGATATTGTGACCCCAATAGGGGCTTCAGTAACTGCTAAGGCTTCGGTTGTAACTATGGCAGATTTTTCAAGTCTTTATGTGGAAACCGATGTTTCGGAAGCATACATTGAAAAAGTTAAACCTGGACAGCCTGCTATAATAAGGCTCGATGCATTTCCTGATAAAATCTTTAGAGGCAAAGTTTATAGCATAATCCCTACGGCTGACAGGACTAAAGCATCTGTAACAGTGAAGGTAAGCTTCCTTGAAAAGGATAAACATATATTGCCAGATATGAGTGCGAAAGTGGCTTTTTTAAAACGAGAGCTCAGAGCAGATGAGTTTGAAGCATTTCTTGTAATAAATAAAAAGGCAGTAATTAAAGAGGAAAATAGATACTTTGTATTTATAATTGAGGGAGATCTGGCGGTCAAAAAAGAGATAGAGATAGATAATGAAATCGATGACAGCTATGTAATAAAATCAGGATTAAATCAGGGGACCAAGGTGGTTATTAACCCTCCTAAGGGCTTTAAGAATAATACAAGGATTAAAGTAGTTGAAAAATGACAGATTCTGAAAACATAGTAGTGGTCAGAAATCTATATAAAAGCTATAAAAGAGGGGAGCAGGTTATTCCTGTTCTTACAAACCTGAGTCTTGATATAAAAAATCAGGAATTTATGGCGCTTATGGGTCCTTCTGGCTCAGGAAAAAGCACACTTCTCAATGTAATTGCAGGCATTGACAAGCCTGATAGCGGAGAAGTGCTGATTGGAGGAATGGACATTACAAAATTATCTGAAAAGGAGCTGACTTACTGGCGACTTTTAAATGTGGGATTTATATTTCAGTTTTATAACCTTATCCCGGTTCTGACGGCATACGAGAATGTGCTTTTACCGTTAATTTTAACGGGGCTTTCAGCTAAGGAAAAGAAAGAGCACGCTGATTTTGCGCTGGAGATTGTAGGGCTTGGAGATAGAAAGAAGCACTATCCCAACGAGCTTTCTGGGGGACAGCAGCAGCGGGTTGCCATAGCACGGGCAATTGTGACAGACCCGGCAATTATTGTAGCTGATGAGCCTACGGGGGATCTGGACAAAAACTCCGCAGTTCAGATACTGGATCTGATCCAGAAGCTCAATGAAAATCTGAAAAAGACTATCATCATGGTTACCCATGATCCGAGAGCAGCTAAAGTTGCGAGAGTAATTAGATATCTTGACAAGGGCGAGCTAATTAATGATATTTCTCAAATATCTATATAAAAACCTGTTCAGACATAAACTTCGTACACTTTTGACAGTTCTGGGCATCTCGGCGGCTATACTATCATTTGGGCTGTTAAGAACTATTGTTGATGCCTGGTATGCAGGGGTGGCGGCATCTTCTGCAAAGAGACTTATTACAAGAAACTCCATATCTCTGGCATTTTTCATGCCCATCTCCTATAGGGATAAAATAAAACAGGTTGAAGGCGTGTCTAAGGTAACCTTTGCAAACTGGTTTGGTGGTGTTTATATTTCAGAAAAAAACTTTTTTTTTAACATAGCAGTTGATTCAAATACTTATCTGGATCTCTTCCCTGAATTTATAATCTCAGAAGAACAACTGATAGATTTTAAGAAAGACAGAAAGTCCTGTATTGTTGGAAGGAAGCTGGCAAATAGATTTGGCTGGAAAATGGGGGATATGGTTACGCTTCGGGGTACACTTTATCCCGGGAACTGGGACTTTGTCATAAAGGGGATATACAGAGGTAGAGATAAAAATACCGATGAAACCCAGTTTTTCTTTCACTACGATTATCTCAATGAGCATATGAAAAAAAATTATCCTAAACGGGCAGATCTGGTAGGCTGGTTTTTGGTAGAGATAGAAAAGCCAGAGCTTGCAGGTGTGGTATCAGAAAATATTGACAAACTTTTCAAAAACTCGCTTGCTGAGACCATAACAGAAACTGAAAAGGCATTTCAGCTGGGTTTTGTAAGCATGACCGAAGCCATCGTATCAGCCATAGAGGTTATCTCCTATCTGGTAATTATTATTATCCTTGCTGTTACAGCCAATACCATGATCATGTCAGCCAGAGAAAGATCAAAAGAGTATGCAGTTTTGCAAACACTGGGATATAGTTTAACAAGGATAGGGATTCTTATCTTTGTGGAGACCTTCTTGATAGCTTTTGCGGGGACTATGCTCGGGATTATACTAACCTATCCCTCTTCCTTCTATTTTGGAAAGATTATGGAAGCTTACTTCCCCATATTTAACGTTCCCAGGATAATTATATACATTGATTTGACTCTGTCCCTGCTGATAAGTGTAATTGCAACCCTATTCCCGATTATGAGAATCAGGAGAATAAAAATCTATGAAGCCTTAAGGTGGGTAGGATGATATCCCTCATCTATCTCTATTCACTGAGAAATATCTTCAGAAGAAAGCTTACCAGCTTCTTTACCATACTTGGTATGGGGCTTGTAATATTTGTATTTTCGGCAGTACTTATGCTCACTGAGGGACTCAAAAAAACCCTTGTAAAAACAGGTTCTTATGATAATGTAATGGTTTTGAGAAAATCCGCTCAGGCAGAGATGCAAAGTATCATAGAGAGGGGAGAGGCAGGGATTATAGAAACACTGAAAGAGATAGATACCGATCAGTTCGGCAGAAGACTTCTTTCTAAAGAGGTAGTAATTCTTATAAACCTGATAAAAAAAAGCACAGGCAAACCATCCATAGTCACAATCAGGGGTATTGATGAAAACTCCATGAGCCTTAGAAAAAATATAAAAATTATTCAAGGCAGAATGCCAATATGGGGTTCAAATGAGATTATCGTTGGGCAGAGTATTGCAAAAAACTTTTCAGACGCAGAAATCGGAAGGCAGATTAGTTTTGCTATGAGAAGCTGGCAGATTGTGGGAATATTTGATGCAGGAAATACTGGTTTCAGCTCAGAGGTATGGGGAGATGTAAACCAGATAATGCAGTCATTCAGAAGAGGCGCTTATTCATCGGTAACTTTTCGTCTTAAAGACAGCACACTTTTTGAAAAGGTTAAGGAGAAGATAGAGACAGATCCGAGACTCAGGCTGGAGGCAAAAAGAGAGATAAAATATTATGAAGAGCAGTCCGAAGTGATGGCAACATTCATATCCTATCTGGGCATATCAATGACAGCCATCTTTTCAATAGGAGCCATACTGGGAGCTATGATAACCATGTATACGGCTGTGGCTAACAGGGAGGCAGAGATAGGTACCTTAAGGGCTATAGGTTTTACAAAGGGGCAGATTCTTTACTCATTTATTTTTGAATCCATACTTGTGAGCATGTTGGGGCTTATTTCGGGGCTTTTTTTCTCATCGTTCCTGCAATTTTATACCATATCAACTCTTAACTGGCAGACCTTTTCGGAGCTTGCATTTAAATTCAGTCTTACGCCCAAAATAATTATCTACTCCTTTTTCTTTGCTCTATTTATGGGAATTTCGGGCGGGTTACTACCTGCAATAAAGGCAGCAAGGAAAAACATAATAGAGATACTGAGAACGGGATAGTATAATTTTTT
>JBEQAF010000007.1:28477-39681 GCA_041640455.1 bacterium | reverse complement strand
AGATTTCGAACAGCTGAGAAACTTTATTAAAGAAAAGTGCGGCATCTACTTTGACGAGAATTCAAAATATATTATAGAAAAGCGACTTGGTGCAAGGCTTACGGAGCTAAAAATATCCTCTTTTAAGGAGTATCTGTTTTATCTCAAATTTGATATAAAAAGAGAAGAAGAGCTTCTATTTATTTATGATGTGCTCACCACCAATGAAACTTATTTTTTCAGGGAGGAGTATCAGCTAAAAGCCTTTACTGATGAGATTCTTACCGAGATTGTTGCAAAAAAGGGCGAAAACAGAAACTTAAGAATCTGGTCAGCAGGATGTTCAACCGGAGAAGAGCCCTATACCATAGCCATGCTTGTTAATCTTAAAAAGGATCTCCTCGAAAACTGGAAGGTAAATATTTTTGCCAGTGACATAAGCCAGAGATGCATAAAGATAGCCAGAGATGGTATTTATGGCGCCAACTCGTTTAGAAATACTAAGGAAGAGTATAAAAAAATTTTTTTTACCTCTCTTCAGGACGGCAAGTATAAAATAAGAGATGAGATTAAGAATATTGTGAGCTTTGGACATCTAAACATACTGGACAACAGGCAGATCTCCATGCTACCGCCTATGGATATAATCTTCTGCAGAAATGTGCTTATTTATTTTGACAATGAATCAAGGAAAAAAGTAATAGATAATTTTTATAATAAACTTGTAAGCGGTGGATTTTTACTGCTCGGGCATGCAGAATCGCTTATTAATGTTTCCACCGATTTTGTTATGAGACATTTAAAAAATGATTTGGTTTATCAGAAACCCTGATATAATTATTTTATGAAAAAGATATTAATAATCGATGATTCACCTTTTACCAGAAAGCTCCTTCGAGAGATGATAGAGGAGGAGCCTGATTTAAAGGTAGTTGACACAGCGGCTAACGGTGTAGAGGGGCTTAAAAAGGCATTAAAGCTGAAACCCGACCTTATCACTGTAGACCTTGAGATGCCCGAGATGGACGGCTTCAGTTTTCTGAGATTTTTAATGGCTCAGCAACCAACCCCTACAATTGTGGTATCCAGTCTTCACTCATCGGAAAATGTTTTTAAGGCTTTAGAGATGGGTGCCATAGATTTTGTCATGAAGCCCACCCAATCGGCATCCTATCAGCTGCTTGAGATAAAAAGAGATCTTATTTTTAAGATTAAGGCGGCGCTCGTAAGTAATCTTAAAATTCCCAAGCCTGAAAAGATTAAGAAAGCCCCAACCAAGAAAGATATTTTTAAAATTGTTGCCATAGGCTCATCAACAGGAGGACCTCAGGCCATTTCAAAGATTATATCAGGCATAACCGGCAATATTAATGCTGCCATACTGATAGCCCAGCACATGCCGGAAGGTTTTACAAAGGTTTTTGCAGAAAGATTAAATAAGCATACGCCTTTAACTGTTATGGAGGCAAAACAGGATGATCCAGTAGAAGCAGGTTGTGTATATATAGCCCCTGGCGGGTCTCATCTGGCTGTAAAAGAGGTCAATGATGGGCTTTATACAGAAATTATTAAGAAAAAGGAAAGGGATATTTATGTACCATCGGTAAACGTGCTCTTTGAATCTCTGGTGCCATATGCAAAAAAATGTCTGGCTCTGGTGCTTACTGGTATGGGATCAGATGGCAAAATCGGAGCCATAAAGCTCAAAGAGGCAGGTGCAACTATTTTTGCTGAATCTAAGGAGTCTGCTGTGATATATGGCATGCCTCAGGAGGTAATAAAGGCAGGCGTTGCAGATAAGGTTATACCGCTATGGGATATACCTGCTCATATTCTTAAAGAGATAGGTAATATTGGTTGAAAAAATTTTCTTTTAATTCTATCATAAAGCAAAAAAGGGCTTAAAATGAGTAAAGAGCTAAGTGAAGATTTTTTCCAGACGCTTAAAAAGGCAATAGAACACGCAAAAAGTCTTGTCACTGAGAACACTAAACTTAAGCAAGAGATAAAAAGGCTTGAAAACATTATAAAGACCCAGAAGGAAGAGCTGGAGGATTCCAGCCACAGTGACTGCTACAAGAAAATAGATGAGCTTGAGATGGAGATAAAGGGGCTTAAAAAAAGGATAGCCGAGCTGGAAGAAGAAAACAAGAGTTTTGCTCAAAAATATGTTGAACTTGAGAACGAAAATAATAATCTCGCCAACCTATATGTGGCGAGCTTTCAGCTTCATTCCACTCTGAACTTTAAAGAAGTTGTTCAGATAATAATGGAGATAGTTATTAACCTCGTTGGAGCTGAAGTATTTGTTCTTTATCTACTGGACGATAAAACGAACGAGCTTGCTCCTGTTGCAACAGAAGGTATAGAGATGGAGATGGTAAACAGTATAAAGCTGGGCAAGGGTGTGGTAGGTAAGACTGCCAAGACAGGAGAAAATTATTTCAGCGAAATAATCCCCATATACGATGAGTTTAATGAAGATATGCCCATCGCCTGTATCCCTTTAAAGATTAAGGAACATACCATAGGGGTTATTGTTATATACAAACTGCTCATGCAGAAAGAGAAATTTACAGATCTTGACTACGAGCTGTTTACCCTGCTTGCTGGACATGCAGCAACAGCCATTTTCAGCTCCAAACTATATACCGAATCGGAAAGAAAGCTTTCAACAATACAGGGATTTATTGAGCTGCTCACAAAATAAAAGGAGATCAAGATGGCAGGTATAAATATATTGGTTGTTGAAGATTCCCCAACGATGAGACAGCTAATAGTTTTTGCGCTAAAAAGACTAAAAGATGTCAGTGTTACGGAAGCCAACGATGGTGTTGACGGGTTGAAAAAGCTGTCCGCACAGAAGTTTGATCTACTAATTGCTGACATTAACATGCCCATAATGGACGGTTTAAAGCTGGTCAGTCTTGTCAGACAGGATGCAAAGTTTAAAGATATGCCTATTATTATTGTGACCACAGAGGGTGCCGAGGAAGATAAAAAAAGAGGATTAACTTTAGGAGCAAACGCCTATCTTACCAAACCGGTGCAGACCAATCAGCTTATCGCCACTGTTAAGGAGCTTCTTAAGATCCCATAGGCTCTAAAGGAAAGATATGGAAAAGTTTAGATGTAAAGTTTGCTTTTATATACACGAGGGAGATGCTCCACCGGAGGTATGTCCCAAATGCGGAGCACCGCGTGAACAGTTTGATCAGCTACCCCCAAATATTAGCCTTTTAATTGATAGATCAAAAAATACCAACAGCCTGCTTATTGAAACTCTTGTCAATATACAGACCCTTAAAGAGATTGCTCAAGAAGGCATAGAAGACAATCTGGATCCTGGCTGTTTATACATATTCCAAAGAGTTTCAGAATCATGTAAAATAATAGAAAAGATGATTATTGCAGAAATAACCAGTCATTCACAAAAAAATAAATGGGGATAGGAGGCGTTAAATGAAGTGGCAATGTACAGTTTGTGGTTATATTCATGAAGGTCCGGAACCACCAGATGTATGTCCTGTTTGTGGAGCAGATAAATCAAAGTTTGTGAAGGTGGATTAATTAAAAGAAAAAAAGCAGGGGAGGTGATTAAAATGGCATATGTTATTAATGATGACTGCGTAATGTGCGGTGCATGTAAGGAAGAATGTCCCACAGGAGCAATCAGCGAAGGTGATCCCAAATATATTATCGATCCAAATAAGTGCGATAACTGTGGAACCTGCGCAGAAGTATGCCCTGTAGGTGCACCACAACCAGCATAATTTTATAGTCCCGGGGCTCTCCCCCGGGGCATATGGAGGGTTTAATGAGTTCTCAGGAGCTTCTAAAGGCTTTTGAAAGCTATATCAGACCAAGCTATTTTCCGCTTTCGGTATCTTTATGCAACACAGAAAATATTCCTGAAAAGATCAGAAGACCATTAAAAGACTTAGGTAAAAAAATTGCCATCTGTCAAGCCTTTGCCATTTCAAGAAGATATGGCTGGGCTCTTGCTCTTACCAGAGAAGACATATCATGTCCGCCAGCCAAGCTTGCCTTTGGTATGGAGCCTTCGCTTAAATATTACGAAGAAGGAACTATCTGCGTGGGGCTTTATACGAAAGATAAGGAGGCTGGAAAAAACTCTGAATCAGTAGTGCCAAAGCTTTCCTATAATCAGTTGAGAGCTATTCTGGTAGCGCCAATGGGAAAGGAGAATTTTACCCCTGATCTTTATGTTTTTTACGGTAACTCTGCACAGGTATTGCGGCTACTTAATGCCAGACTATACACAACAGGAGGAGGGCTTAATACGCAGATTAACGGCAGAATTGACTGTGCAGATATTATAATAAGAACAATGAAGACCGACGAGTGTCAGGTTATACTACCCTGCTACGGAGACAGATTGTTTGGACAGACGCAGGATTGGGAGATGGTATTTACCATACCTGTTTCAAAGGCAAATATGATAATAGAAGGGCTTGAGGGTACCCACAAAGGTGGAACAAGATATCCCATCCCATCTTTTCTGCGATACGAGCCTGAATTTCCACCTCTTTACATGGAGATGGAGAGGCTCTGGAAGGAGCAGAAGGAATAAGCTGGCATAGTTTCTGCTTAAGCTAATCAACATGTCCCATATTATTGACTTCATAAAAGATTTTTGGGCAGAGTTTGTCTTTCTCTTACCCTATTTTCTTTCTGGTGTTGCAATTGAGGCTTTGATAAGAACCTATAAATGGCATATCAAGATCAAGAGCACTATCAGAAAATATGGTTTTATATCCATTTTAATAGCCGTTTTTTTAGGTCTTATAAGCCCTTTATGTGCATGCGGAGTACTGCCTCTTTCCCTCGGGCTTCTATTTGGAGGAGTTCCGCTTTCTATTGTTATGGCTTTGATTGTAACATCTCCATTAATGAGCCCATCTGGATATACCCTTATCCAGTTTGAGCTGGGGACTGAATGGGCACTTGTAAAGCTTATGGGTGCAGTTTTTATGGGGCTATACGCGGGCATTCTAACCTATTTTCTGGAAAATAAATATTTTAAAAACCATCAGATTATGAAGCTAAATGAGATCCCTCATGATATGGACTTTCATGACCCTGATTTTCCCATAGAGGAGCTAAGATGCAGCTGTCATATGCAACTAAGCCACAGAGTGGAGAGTAAAACCAGAAGCAAGTTTGTTCTTTTCTGGGCAAAATTCTATGAAGGAGCTTTAAGAATAGGCAAATATCTATTGATAGGAATATTTTTTGAGATTTTAATATCAAAATATGTCCCTATTGAGTGGATAAGCGGCTATCTTAGTAATAGTAATCCACTCAACATTTTAGGAGTGATAGTTCTGTCTATTCCGCTTTATGTGAACCAGATATCTGCCTCTGCCATTCTTTATGGCCTTCTTGAAAAAGGTATAAGCAAAGGGGCAGGGCTGGCTTTTCTAATTGGTGGACCTGTAACCGCTATACCTGTTATGGCCGTGTTCTTCACCATGTTTAAAAAGAGGCTGTTTTTCTACTATATTTTTGTATGTGTGAGCGGAACGTTTATACTTAGCTTAATTTATCAGTTTATCAGATGATAGGTTCATTGCAGACTGGAGAGTAAATAGCCTTTTAGCCCCAGCAAAATATTTTTTTACATAGGGGCTGTCAAGGTTTGATACGATAACTCCCTTGCCTTTTCTTGCCGCATGAATATACATATTGTTGCCAATATATATACCCACATGATTAATCCTATTTTTTTTGGCAAAAAATAGGAGGTCTCCTTCCCGAAGCTCATTTATATCAATTTCAACGCCCAAAGTATATTGCTCTCTGGATGTTCTTGGAAGGTTAATATTTACCTCTCTGAATACCCTTCTAACAAATGCAGAGCAGTCCATAGAGTTTATATTATCTCCGCCGTATTTATAAGTGGCGCCTACATAATCAAGGGCATTGGTAATAATCTTTCTGATATCGTCTTCTCTCAGACTGTAAAGCTGAACCTCTTTTCTGGGCTCTGTAAGTGTAAAATTATCCGAAGAAACCTCTTCATCCCCATCATAATCCTCTTCTTCCTCTTCATCTGCCAGCCTTCGGCTTGCAGTTTTGAAATTATTAATCTGTTCTGAAGAAACTGAGTAGGTCTTTTTGTATTTTGTTATTCTCTCTGCCGAGAGAGAGCAGGTTGATGGTAGAAGAATGGTCTGTCCAGGTTTAAGACGGGTTGGATTTATGTTTTTGTTTAGGGCAAGGATATCTTTCTCCGATAGCCCCTTATTTCTGGCAATGGTTCTTATAGTGTCACCTTTTTTAATTATGTATTTTGATGACCGAGCTGATCTGGTTTTAACTGTTTTTTTAACCGCTGTTTTTGAAGAGCTCCTGACAGAAACAGCCTTCTTTTTTTTGACAGGTCTGTTTTTAATATTCTCTGAATAACTGTATGTTGCTGAAAATACAACGAAAACAAAAATTATTAAAAAATTAAAACAATATTTGTTTTTCTTCATAGCTTTACCTATTAAACCAGACAAATATCTGAAATGCAACAAAAAAATTGAATACTATTTATATTTAATAATTTGCAAAATAATCTATGACTTCTATCTACTATGGGAAAATAATTTTTTTACAAACCTTTCTGGTATATCAGGCGGATAGGGTACTATGGCGATGCTAAAGTCTTGCATATTATAACAGTCTTCGGTTACGTAATAAAGCTCGTTCTCATTTATAGGCTCGTTGGTTTTCCAGTCCTTAATCTGAAGTTTAAAGATAACCCTATTTATTTCCTGTTTAAATATCTCATGGCATCTTTCAGTCATTCGAGCCAGAAACTCTCTGGTATCTTTAATATTAAGATTTAGCTCATCCATTATCTGTCTGTGATAAGCCATAATGGAGAAATAATCGGCTACGTCTTTAAGATCTTCAAGATTATGGGAAAGCCATAGAAGCGCCCCTTTGGGGTTTGTAATCGATTCATAGGTAAGATTTACTGCCAGCTTGATATCTGGATTAACCTCCTTTATGGCATTTTTTAAATCAGAGATTAATTCTGACATTTTTTTGCTTTTAAAATCACGCCATCTATAAAAAAGCTCCGTGTAGCGTATCTGATTTCCGTTACGTATATAAAGCTCCTGCGGTAGCGGTTTTTTACCATATATTTTTTGAAATTCAAGATCTGACTCTTCACAAAAACCCTCGTTATGCCTGAGAAAAAGGTCATCCTGAAGAAGAATCCCGTCAATCCGATAGGATGCAAGATCTCTAAAGACAGACTTAATAAAATTTTGATTTTTAGTATCAAACAGATTGATTCCTTTGGTGTCAAAATAACAGTCTTTTTCAAAGGAATATCCCCGCACCCTTGTTAAATCTGTTCTACCGTAGCTGGCATAACGGGTTGTCATCCATGCAAAGACTTTAAAACCTCGAGCTTTTGATAATCTTACAAAATCAGAAAGAATATCCTCAATTAAAGGCAGATGCCTGGTTTTGAAATATACACCCTCAGAAATGTCTGACTTGAGGTTACAATGGTATCTGTCTCCTTTATTATGAAAAACCCGAATTATCAGCGTGTCTACTCCGTTCTTTTTAAAATCTGCTAACAGCTGATTCCACCTGTCCTTTTCTGGAAGTACGAATATCTGGACAGATTTTAGCTTTTCCAGCTCAGCGCCTTTTTTTTTCGAAGTAACTATAGATATCCTCTCAACGGGAAGAGATTTAATCTCCTTCTCGAGCTCCTCTATGGTTAAGGAAAATGCATTTGTAGTAAAGAAAAATATACACATGAACAATAAACTAATCTTTTTCATCTTTAATCCGTTTTAACCGTTCTTTTAATATTTTTTCATGACCTATATCTTTTGGCTCATAGTACCTTCTTTGTTTAAGCTGTTCGGGCAGGTAATTAATCCCTCTTACAAAACCTCCTGGATAGTCATGAGGATACTTGTAACCCTTTCCAAATCCCTCAACTTTCATTATCCTTGTTGCAGGGTTAAGGATATGAAGAGGAGGATTGATGTTTCCATATTTTATCACATCTTCTTTAGCCTTCAGATAAGCCAGATAAGAGGCGTTGCTTTTGGGAGCAAGAGAAAGATAACATACAGCCTGAGAAAGAGGTATAAATCCTTCAGGCAGACCTACGGCATTAAAGGCTGTAAATGCTGAGGTGGCAATCATCAGTGCATGGGGATCAGCATTACCTATATCTTCTGAAGCAAAGATTATCATTCTTCGTAAGATAAAATAGGGATCTTCTCCAGCCTCCAGCATCCTGGCTAAATAATAAACTGCTGCATCAGGATCTGAGCCTCGCATGCTTTTAATGAAAGCGGAAATGATATTATAATGACTGTCACCAAGCTTGTCATATTTGAGGCTTTTGCTTTCCAGTATCTTTTCTACATCTGATAGTGTTAAATCTGCTTTAAAATTGTTTGCTATTAGCTCCAGAGTATTAAGGGCGATTCTTGCATCTCCACTGGAGTATTGGGCAATAAAATCTATAATCTCCTCCGATAAGTGAGACATTTTTGAGGATATGTAGAGGTCTTCAAGCCCCCTTTTTATAACTTGGAGGATATCTTCCTTTGAAAGTGTTTTTAAATGTATTGTTTTTACCCGAGATAGTAAAGGTGCATTAATATAAAAACCTGGATTCTCAGTGGTAGCGCCAATTAGAATTATCACACCTTTTTCAATCCATGGGAGGAAAGCATCCTGCTGTGCCTTGTTGAAACGATGAATCTCGTCTATGAAAAGAACTGTCTTAACACCTTTATCTGAAAATCTTTTTTCTGCTTCTTCTATGAAGGCTTTAACTTCTTTAATCCCAGATGTGACGGCAGAAAAGATTTTATAAGGTAAACCGAGCTCCTTGATAATAAGTAAAGCAAGGGTGGTCTTGCCCACGCCTGGTTCTCCGTAGATGATAAGGGATATAAGATTTTTTTCTCTTAACCCTCTTATAAACCAATCTGCCCGAACTATCTCTTTGTTGCCGATAAACTCATCAAAACTCCTGGGGCGTATTCTTGTTGCGAGAGGTTCCATAAAAAAATTATCTCATAACTGATGAAAAAATTGGATGTTTTTATAAATTAAAAAATAAACAGACATTGTTTTCACCTTAGAGAAGGCAACAGGCAGGTAAAAATTTATTTTAATTCCAGCAAATTATAATCGGTAACTGTTTAAAGAATATTTTTTAAAGCCTGAGATATGTCTTCTTTCAAATCTTCCACATCTTCCAGCCCAACAGATAGACGCACAAGACTATCTTTAATACCTCTCTTATGGCGCTCCTTTTCAGGCATGGCTGCATGAGACATGGTAGCTGGATAGGAGAGTATGCTTTCAACACCGCCCAGACTTACTGCAAGAATAGGTACTTTAATACGCTTCATAAATTCAAGAGCCTTTTCTCTGCTTTCCAGCTCAAAAGAGAGTACAGCTCCACCTCCTGAAGCCTGTTTAATATGAATATCTCTTCCTCGATGAGTGGGAAGTGTTGGGTAGTATACCTTTTTTATGCCGTCCTGATTTATAAGCCAGTTCGCAAGGGTTTCAGCAGACCGTTGCGTGGTATCCATTCTTGCAGAAAGGGTTTTTATGCCACGTAAAACAAGCCAGCTATCCTGTGGACCCAGAATGGCGCCAAAGGCTCGCTGAATAAAACCAAGTTTATGTCCCAGCTCTTTTGTTTTGCACACCGCAAGCCCTGCAATAAGATCGCTGTGTCCGCCTAAAAATTTTGTTGCGCTGTGAACTACAATATCAAATCCGAGATCAAGGGGACGTTGCAGATAGGGCGTCATGAAGGTGTTGTCAGTTATAGCTAATAGCCCCCTTTCCTTTGCCATCTCAGCAACGGCAGCAAGATCAGTAATTTTAAGAATCGGGTTAGAGGGTGTTTCCACATAAACTGCCTTAGTTTCAGGCAGTATAGCTTTTTTTAATGCATCAATATCTGTTGAATCTACGAAACTGCATTTCAATTGCCACTGTTTGAACAATGTGGTAAGAATTCTGTACGTACCTCCATAGACATCTTCACTTACCACAATATGATCACCAGGTTTAAAAAGTAAAAAAACTGAAGAAATGGCTGCCATTCCTGAGGCAAAGGCATAGCCTGTTTCTCCGTTTTCCAGTTCAGCAATAGCATTCTCAAGCACCTCTCTTGTAGGATTTGCCCCCCTCGAATACTCATACCTGCCTAAGTTAATAGGATCTTTCTGAGCAAATGTGGAAGCCTGATATATAGGTATGCTGGAAGCGCCTGTAAAAGGATCAACTCCGCCTGACCTGTGTAAAATTTTTGTCTTATATTTCATAACTGGCTCCTTCCTAATAATTTTATCTCTTACTTCATTTTATTCAACCTAAACATCTATCAAGATCGGCAATCAGGTCATCTGCATCCTCAATGCCTATAGATAGCCTGAGCAGTCGTTTATTAATTCCGAGGCGTTCCCTGATTTCCTGTGGTATATCTGCGTGTGTCTGGATATAAGGATAGGTGATTAATGACTCAACTCCACCGAGGCTTTCGGCAAACAAAAAAACCTTAACTTTTTTAAGAATTTCAGAAACAGCTTTTTCATCGTCTATTTCAAAGGATATGATTGCTCCTATCTCTGGATAGTAAACCCTTTTTACTCGCCTGTGTTTTCTTAAAAAATCTGCAATTATCCTGGCATTTTCCTGCTGTTTCTGTAATCTCAACGAAAGTGTTTTTAAGCCCCTTATTACAAGCCAGCTATCAAAGGGGCTTAAAACCGCACCCACCGCATTCTGATAAAAATATATCCTTTCTGCCAATTTTTCATCATTCGTAACAACTATTCCTGCAAGTACATCATTATGACCGGAAAGATATTTTGTAGCACTGTAAACTGTTATATGAGCTCCCATTTCGAGAGGTTTTTGCAACAGAGGGGTTAGAAAGGTATTATCAACTATGGTTATTGCTCCTGAATATTTAGCTATCTCGGAAATAGCTTTTATATCGGCACATTTGAGAACAGGATTTGTTGGGCTTTCCAGAAATAGGGCTCTAATTTTTTCTTTGCTAAAAGCCTCTTTCACATTTTTGAGCTGGCTTGTATCGGTATAGATAAATCTTATTCCCGTTTCGGAATAAATTTTATCAAACAACCGACATGTTCCGCCATACATATCTTCTGTAGCCAGCACAATATCTCCAGACC